>JBFHPN010000022.1:0-11597 GCA_041592735.1 Oleiphilaceae bacterium
GACATCGTTAAACAAATTAATGGCATGTTGTAACAGCACAACGCCAAGGGTTGCAATCAGCAGGCCGGTCAGCCAGAGCGTTTCTTTACCTGCCAGTAAATAGACGGCCAGGGCTGGCAGAACCGAGATAAGGTAAATAGGTGGATTAATGACCTGAACCCGATTTTTCGGGGGCAGGTCGGCTGGATGTATGTGTGAGATTTTTTCCAAGTTCAGGCCATTTTACGCATTCATTGCGGGTGACTGATTCGCGATAAATTCATGTAAGGCCGCTTTAAACCACCCCATATGCTGGCGTTCTGAATCGACCACGCGTTGATAAATTTCTGCAGCCTGATGATTGCCTTTGGCCAATTCTCTGTCCCGAAAATCCGGATAAATATCTTCTGCTTCACGCTGCTCAACCATGATGGCAACTTTTAACGCTTTTTCGATGACAGCATCGGGGTTTAATTTTATAAGCTGATCACAGTTCTGACGAATGGTTTCAAGTGCTGAGATCGCACGTGCTGTATCTTCACCGCGCTGCGGGGTGCCAATATCTTTATACAATTCCTTTAACCAGACGGCGTGTAACTTTTCTTCGCCCGCGACTTTTCTGAACAATGTCGCCAGTTTAGGGTATCCGGCTTTTTCTGCCCATCGTGCAAATTCAGGGTACATTACCTGGTTTTCGTACATTTCGACATCTACAAATGACTCCGCGGTCTGAAGACTATCAGCACAGGGCATTGCCGCTGCAAAGCATTGAAAGATCATCTGTTCAGTAATTTCCGGCTTTTCCATTTTATCTTCCTCGTCAGTTTATTTTTTTACTGCTTGCCAAAGGTACTTACAACAGGAGCACCTCAATTTCATTGTGAATGCATTCGCTGATCTGTTGTCATCGACTTCTGATTGCCATCCGTGATCAATCGGGTAGTTGGTACTTCAAGCGCAGACCAAACAACCAGTGACTGTAATTATCATCCTCTATTGAGTTGCCAATCACTCTTGGAAGGGTATTCACTGCCAATATATCCGGATTTTCCGTCTGATAGCGTTCATAGAGCACTTCAACACGCAACAGCCATTCAGGGCGCCACTGATAACTCAGGTAACTATGCAGGGAATGTCCGTCGCTGCTTTGTTCATCATAGGCAGCATTTGAAGCCAGCTGCGTTTCTCCCAGACTGCTTACATAGCTGTAGTTGAAACCGACAGCTACCCGGTTGTTGAATAAGCCCTGACGTCTCAGCCCCAAGGTAAACACATCAAATTCATCTTCCTGTTCACTTTGCCAGGTAGGCACAGTCAGCTGAGAACTGCCAGACATCAGCCAGGTCATCCAGTTTCGCTGCAAAGAGGCGTTGGCAGACAGATTGCTGTCCACCTGCCAATTCAGATTCACTCCCATAGAGCGTTCTTCTGCTTCGGTCACACCAATTTGCGTCTTGTCAAACTCATCGTCTCGATAGCTGGCATTCGCGGATAATTGAACATTTGCGGCATACTGCCAGTCCAGAGAGAGCTGTGCAGTATTTCTTAAACGGTCAGCGACGGTAAAATCCCGATACAGCGGGTTATCGCCAGGTGCGGTCTGGTGATCACGTTCTTCCCTCTCCTGCGCGCCGATTTTGGCACGGGTCTTCAACTCAGGTGTCCACCGTTCGTTCCAGTAAAACGCCAGACCATGTGATGCAGATTCACCACTGGACTCACGTTCACGACTGAAACGTTCATATTCATAGAGATACCCGAAGCGGGTTTGCGGACGCCAGCGCCAGTCAACATTGATGTCAAAATCAGTTTTCTTATGACTATATCGCAGATTTTCCCGGCTCCCCTGAAGCAGGCTGTCGGTGAGTACGGGTTGATAAACCAGCACCTCTGAGAGGTTATCGCGTTCATTGAAGCGGTAGTGTGTTTTTAATTGCCATTGGGGGGATATGCGATAATCCCAGCGTATACGGGCATGCCGCGTCTCGACTTCACCATCATAACGCTTGTCAGGCAAGGCTTGCGTTGTTAACAGACTATTGGTCGTATAACCTAGAAAGTCCTGATCCTGTTCGCCTTGCCCCTGGCTATAAGACAAGTCAAAACGATGTTGTTCACGTGCATAATGAGCAAACAGGCGCCAACTTCGGAACTGATTATCCGGCGCTGCAGCGAGCTGCCCCTGATCAGCGCCTGCAATAGCAGGGGTAAACGCATTTTCCCACATCAAGGTCTGATAATCGTTATCATAAACGGATCTGAAATATTCCAGACCAACACTGCCTTCCCCTTTTTGGTACTCAAACGGGACAGCAGCATTCAGCGTCAGTTCTCGCAGCTGATCATTGCGAAACGCCGGTAAGGCCGTTATGTCATTCAGAATACTTCCGGTTTTCCATCCTGTCCCGCTGCGATCTTGCTGGCGAAAGTGCACAGAAAGCTCCCACAGATCCTCACCAAAACGGTTTCGAGCTTGAGCTTCCAGGGTTTCTCTTTGCAGGTAATTATCGACGGGATAAAGCGTTGAAAAATCCATGGCCGTTGTTGAGCTTTGATTAATCCAGCCTGGCGGCAATGTTAAGGCATCTGTTTTTTGGCCTGGGTACAGAGTCTCGGCACCTTCTCCAAAATAATGATTAATTCGTGAAAAAGATAATCCTGAGCGAAACGCTTGATAATCTTGATATCCAAGTGCTACATGAACATTATCATCACCCAGCCCCTCAGCGGAGTAATGCGTCTGATCGGTATCAGTTTTCTTCAATAAATCAGCATCAATAGCAAGCTGCCCACGCTCACCTTCTGCCTCAGTATTTTTAAAGCGCTGCGCTATGCCCTCTTCACTGTAACCAAAAAAACCTTCAACGGAACCGCTTAAACCTTCTTCAGCGGGGCAAAATTTACATCGCCATTTAGAAGTGTCTGCGTTTTCCAGTTTTGCCTGATCAAGCCCGTAACCGGCCATCAACCAGGGCGCATTCACAAAACAGAGCGCACCTGTCAACAACACAACATTCGAGGGCGTATTTCCAGAGATCTTTAGTAGTGAACGAATCATATTGAATCTCCTCGTGCCTAGCGCTGGAAAGAATGACCAGATGGATGGTTGCTGCCATGAATCTGACTATGACAATTAGTACAACTGTTGCCGATCACAAAGGCCGCCGAATTTGCCGATGAGTCATTATTTGAATACGGCGTTGAGGGATGTCCCGCTGCGCTATGACAGGATTGACAGAGTTGCGGCTGTCGCTTAGTCAGCATGGCTGCATTCACTGAGCCATGAGGGTTATGACAGCTAGTGCAATCTTCAGTGACTGGTTCATGTTCCCACAATAACGGGCCTCTTTTTTCAGCATGGCAGGCATAGCAATTGTCGTTCACAGTAGCCTTTTTCAGCCCCGCATCATTCATGGAACCATGCGGCGAATGACAGTCGGTGCAGCGCATTTCTCCATTGAGCATAGGATGACTGGAACGTTGATGTGCTGCAGCTACCTCGGCCTGATGACAAGTACCGCAAGTCTCAAGCTGGGAAACCGCTTTCTGCATCGGATCATGTGCCTGATGGACTAAATGGCAGCTGGCACAGGGAACATCTGCGCGTTCATGTTCACTGCCCTGCCAGGCATGGTCCAGCGACCCCTTATGACAACTCACACACACGCTGTTCTGTTTCTCGGCTGGCACGGGCGAGTACCGGCCAAAGGTAATCATTGGTTCCCGTTGCTCTCCATCTCGCAAACGTGATTTCGTATGCTCACCTGCCGGGCCGTGGCAAGCTTCACATTGAAGACCCTGAAAAGGGCTGCCTTCTTGTTTGCGACTACCATGTATATTTTTAAAAATACCCATCGCATTTTGTTCGGATGTCTGGTCATGGCAACGCAGACACTGATCTGCACCCGTTCTGGAATAATTGCCCGCAGCAAACTTTTCATCAAGAATACGCTCGATCTGGATGGCACTGTAGCCAGACGGCACCTGTTGCTCTGTCGAGGGCGACGGACCTATAGCTTGCGCAAGTTGCCCGGAAAAAACATAAATCACAAGACTAGATAACGTTATAAGGGTTCTGTTTATGATGCATCGCTGCAAAGTAGACTGTTTCATCATCGCACTCTGAAGTATATAGATGTTGAGACAGGCCCGCTGGATGCGGGCCTGTGTTGATGCAATTAATCCAACTGACCATGTGCTGAATCTATGGCGGCTAATGAGTCATTGGAATGACACACTGAGCAAGATTCGGTCACGTTAGCTGCAGCCTGAGAACCATTGAAGATAGCGCCATTTTGAATCATATGTCCTACCAGCGCCTGGTCTGCGATAGGCAATGCCGCCAGATTACCTACATCGATGGCACCCGGCTGGGTTTGCAAGTGACAGGAAGCACATACGAAAGCAGTACTGCTTGTGAAAACGCCCGTTGCGGTTTCAGGTGCCCACTTATTGGCAAGTATGGGTAAATCAACCTGAGAATCGCTATGACACTGGCTGCAATTACTGATGCTATCGGGGTAATGTACTGCTTCCTTACCACCGCTTCCATCATCGAGATTCCCGGCATGGTAAGCATGAATAATAAATTTAAGATCAAGATTACCGACCGAGCGCAAGAAGGAATTGTTATGGCAAGCCTTGCACTGCTGTAGCGAGGCATAATCCCCTCCATGCACACCTATTGTCGGGTCAGCATGGCAGGTTTCACAGCGCGCGTATTCCGCCCCCATTGCCAGCTCATCATCACTTGCTACCAAGGCACCACTCGCATCGACATTCCCCCATACAGGCGTGACACCGGCGTTTACAGCATCCGGGTTTGCACAATCCAACAAGCCGCCATTTTTAGGGTGGGTGCATACACGCATACGTGTGTTAAATGCCAGGACATCCTCACTCCCCAGCACAACATCGGTATCAATCGTATACTGACCCGCGCCATCCGGGGTCAATGAAACGATGTTTATATAGTTAAAGACGGTGGAAAATCCGGTAGCGCTATTAACCGGGTTGTAATACAAACGTGCTCTTCCCAAAAAGTTCATAGCCGAGGCTGCTTGAGTATAGACAGAGCCATCAACAGGATTAACCAGAGAAACACGTAATTGAACGTCATTATTAGTCGGATCAAGTGAACTGCCATCTATTCTTAAGGCCATTAAACCTTTTGCATCGGCATAACCGGAAATGTCGTGAACCTTATCAACACGCAGTTGATTCGTATCATCACCAACATGGCAGGTTGAACACTCGGCATTGGTACGCGCACCGGCAATATGGTTCGCACCGGTTTCAAAATTGACATCATCATGGCAACTGCCACAGGACTCGGCTGTTGGAAACATCATCCAATTAGCCGCATCAGGTGTATGCGTGTTGTTTTCATCATGACAGTTTCGACAATTGCGGGGATCCTGCGGAAATCCTACTTCAGAGTAATCATGCTTGGAATTCCTGAATCCCCAAATGGCATATTCACCACCGGCTTTGACAGAGGGTAGTTCTTTACCAAAGTGAATTTTATGTATCATGACAGGGAAACTGACTGTATTACCACTATTGGCATCGACAGAGCCCGGATTATGACAGGTGACACAATACTCTACTTCCTTACGGCCGCCACCATGAATGGCAAGATCGCCATGACAAGTATTACAGGTTTCAGTAGCCACCATATCTCTGGATGCAATCCCGGAGGTTAATCCTGTAGACGGTTGCCAATCGTAATAGGCATTCGCCACCGGAATACCCCCTCCACTGATCTGAATAGCAACACGATGGGTTTCATCAGCCCGATAACTCACTGCCAAAGGGCTGGTAACCGCTTTCAGGTTGGTACTGAAAACATAACGATAGGTTCCATCTGCATTATTGGTAAAGGTGCCGTTAGATTCAGAGGTCGCCTGAATTGTGCTTTCGGTACCCGGGCCATTCGATGGGTTAGTGGGCGCCGACTCGGTACGATTGATATAACTTTGCCACGCACTGGGTTCACCTGCACCATTGGTTCCGGCTGCAATCAATCTGGCAACCGTGAAACGCACCTGACTACTACTCAGATACGGGTAAGCAAAACCGGCCTCATCCTCGACTGTAAAATTAACCGTTAAGGTGCCATTCCCCGCAATAGTTGCTGAATCAAAGCTAGCAATGATTGCGCTTGGCTCGGAGCCTGGTTTCCCAGGGACACCCGCCTCTCCTTGCGTGCCGGCTGGCCCCGTATCACCATCACTACAGGCAAGCAACAACAGACTACTCAACAGCAGAAACAAACGCTGAACCCATCCGCGCAGGTCTAATAGTCCCGATAAAAAGGTTTGATGTTTAGCATAATGAAGGTGCGTCATAAGATTTCCCTGTGTTGTTATTTTTTCGAGCCTGTGCTGTTATTTTTTGAGATAGGCGGCTCAGACAGTTATCTACCCATTCAGGCCAGGTAGGAACTATTGCTTGAGTATTACTTCGTTCGCCATGCTTCTACTTAATCAGTCTAACCCGAGATATTTCCTTTAGACTTGATATAGAACAAGTTGGAAGTACATTTTAATCTGGAAGGGGGCAAATCAATCCCTTATAGTGCATGGAAAGACTTTATAGCAATCTGAATAAATACCAGGAAGCAAAGGGTTCTCTGAAGCGCGTGTAGACAGTAATACGTGCGCATTGCCCAAGGACAATAATAAAACCGAATCGGAGTTATCTGCTCATGCCAACTAAACAACTCATTAGAATAACTTTCTCAGCAGGCCTGTTACTTACAACGTTAAGTGCACCCCAAGAGCTGGCTGCCGATGCACTGATTGACTCCTGCAACCACTGCCATGACGGTATTAAAAAAGATATTCCCATCATTGATGGCGTATCCAGTTATGCGCTTGAAGCCAGCATGCTGGCTTATATTGAAGGGTTAAGAAAAGCGCGCCCTTATGAGGGCGAAGATATGAAATCTATTGTGCAGAAACTCTCGGAAGCTGAGTTTAAAAAACTCCTTCAACATTATGCATCCCAGACATTTACGCCCGTAAAACAAGCCTTCGACACCCAGCTCGCTGCCAAAGGGAAGGCCTTGCACGAAAGTTATTGTGAACGCTGCCATACAGAAGGCGGAAGCCTGGCAGAAGATGATTCAGGGATACTCGCTGGCCAATGGAAGGGTTATCTGATCGAAGAAATCATGCACTATAAAAATGGAACCCGAGAGGGGGACAAAAAAATGGTTAGCACGATCAAAACGTTATCTGATGAGCATATTCAGGCATTGGCAGAGTACTACGCTAGCCAACAATAAACGTCTGCATCCACTCGCATCATCAAGCACTTACTCATATCGCTGACATAGGAGCCATGTTATGGGCTTTAAAAAATACCTGGAGACCTTATGGAGAAAGCCTACGTCTAAATGGCGCCTGGGTATTCCCTTAGGCGGCCTGATACTTTTATTCATCGGTTTGCTGGCCCTGCCCGTTTATAACGGCGCCATGTACTACACCAGTACCAATGAGTTCTGTTACGGTTGCCATATTGGCATGGATACCGTTGTCGAGGAATACCACGAATCCCCGCATTTCAAGAACCGAACAGGGGTCATCGCGACCTGTGCCGATTGCCACATTCCCCATGAAACAATACCCAAGATTATCACTAAGATAAGAGCGACGGCAGACGTCTATCATAAGCTGGTAGGAACCATCAATCTTGAGAATTTTGAAGAACACCGCCCTGCACTCGCCCAAACCGTTTGGGACAGGATGACTGAAACAGGCTCTCGGGAATGCAAAAACTGCCACGCATTTGAACGCATGGACGCCAACCTGCAAGACAAACGCACGGCAAAACGCCATGCGCCAGAAAAAGTAGAGGGTAAAACCTGTATAGATTGCCATCAGGGCATTGCGCATGCACTACCCAAGCCGACGCTATAAATGTTACGCCCTATAAGTAAGTAACGCTTCTCTTAGGGCAAAAGACTGCACCAAGCCGATCCGTGCAGTCTTCACTGATTGGCGCATTCCGTGATATCAGGATGCCAGACAAATGGCCCGCCCATGATCATGCACCTCAACCAGACAATGATGCAGGCTTTGCACAGCCGATTCATAATCAGGTTCATCAATCACAAACTGCATATCCACCTGACGCATGGCCTGATGTATTGCCAGAACACTGATCTCTGCGCCAGCTAAGGCCGCAACCGTTTTTGCCAGAATACCCGGCACTTGCATATCACTCCCGATCGCAGACACGATCGCCACTTTTCGCTGCGTAATTTCCGCCTCGGGAAATAGTTTATGCAACTCCACCACCAGGCGTTTTATCGATTTAAGATTGGTGTTGATGTAGTGGGTAATGGTGTTTGCATTGACATCTTTTGCCGTAAAATTCAGGTGATAACGCTGCAACAATGCAGTAATCGCATGATCGTATTCAGATAATTTGCCAGTCATATCCTGATCATAGACTTCCAGCGCATACACACCTTTCTGACCGGCAATAATTTCTACACAAGGCGCATCACTGACATAATCCGAGGTAATCAAGGTCCCCTGATGTTCTGGCTCAAAGGTATTTCTGACTCTTAATGGAATTTCGCTTTGACGCAAACCCTTTGCGGCTTGCGGATGAATCGCCTCCATCCCCAGATTTGCCAGTTGATCCGCCACGTCGTAATTGGTTCGCCCGATAGGTACTACATTCTCTTCGCCAACCAGACGCGGATCGGCACTACTCAGATGAAATTCTTTATGGATGACCGCTTCCTGTGCCCCGGTTATCACAGCAATACGACTAAAGGTCATTTCACTGTAGCCACGATTAAAACGATTCATCAGCCCATCATTACTATGCGCATAACCCGTTACAACGGGCATGCAGGTACTCACATCAATCCCGTCAAAAGACTGATGAATCCGTTCATCTAAAGTGATGTGCTTATCACTCTGCCAGCCTGTCAGATCTATAAAGCAGGCATTGATACCTTCAAGTTGCAGCAACTTGCTCATATTGTAAGCACTGTGGGCCTCACCAAGACATGCCAGCATTTCCTTCACAGAATTGAGATGACTGGCAAGAGAAAAATGCCCATGCAAACAAAGACGCTGAAGGTCATCCAGACACGAATGTGCATCTTCAAGCCGTTCGATAATAAATTGATTTGCATCCTGCAATGCCTGCTGATCAGTGAAAAGATCGGCATTGATCAACAGCATTTGCTGCTTTACAGCCTGGAGTTTTTTTTGCCAGCCATCACTATTCAGACTGGCGGCAAACAATTCATAAACGCCGGGCTCGCCAGACTTTTTGTGATTCAGTAATAAATCCGTCATACCGGCATAGGCGGAGACAACAAAAATACGTTGATAGGGATTACTTAATCGATCATGAAAGATAATATTATCTCTGACCGCCTGATATTGGCTCATTGACGTGCCACCGATTTTTTCCACGGTATGCATTATTCGACTCCACTATGTAATGCGTTGATTGCGTACTGCTCTGAATTGAACTTAAAAGATAAGCTGCTCAGATCGTATCAGCCTCCAACTCATAAGCACCTTCTTTGTTGTGCACCTCCTTACCATTGAGAGGCGGATTGAACACACAGGCCATTTTCATTTCTTCAAATGCCCTGAGAATATGCTTGTCGTGTTTATCCAATATATAGACAGTGCCGGGCTCTATTGGATACACCTTGCCATCTGCAACCGTTTCCACCTCGCCTCTTCCGCTTATGCAGTAAACCGATTCGAGATGGTTCTGATAATGCATGCCGAAATCTGCACCCTTATATATGGTCGTGATATGAAATGAAAAACCCATCTGGTCATCTTTCAATAACAGACGTGTACTATCCCAATTCCCATCAGGAGAAATGATTTTTCGACCGTCTTTTTCTGCCTGCACTAATGTTCTTACTATCATAAAATTACCTTTTGAATTGTCTTTTTCGATAAATGTCTGGCTGGAGATTAAAACCTGTGAACCTTATATGTCTTATCTCCGTAGATCTTTCTTTAAGCTACCAGCCTAAGAAGCCATTTTTGCATCATCAAAATAACAATTTTCTTCAGGTATCGTTTGCTCACTATGGCAGACATCTCGAATCGCCTGTTCAACGATATCAATCCCTTTTTCGAGATTTTCCTGGCTGATAATTAAGGGACATAAAAATTTCACTACCTGATCATCCGCACCACTGGTTTCAATAATCAAACCATTTTGAAATGCCTGTCGGGTTATCTTGGAAGCAATATCACCGTTTACACAATTGATACCCTGAAACATGCCACGACCACAGGCAGAGAACTGACCTTCACCATATTTCGAAACAATGGCATTCAGACGCTCTGTAATATATTCACCTTTACGTTTGATTTCCTTAGAAAAACGGTCATCAGACCAATAATGATCAATGGCAGATTTTGCGGTAATAAACGCGAAATTATTTCCTCGAAAGGTACCGTTATGCTCACCGGGTTTCCATTGATCAAGCTCCGGCTTAATCAGTACGACAGCAAAAGGTAAACCATACCCCCCCAATGACTTGGACATGGTCACGATGTCTGGCTTGATACCTGCCTCTTCAAAACTGAAGAAGGTGCCCGTTCGGCCACACCCTGCCTGAATATCATCGACAATTAACAGCGCATCATGCTTTCTGCAAACGGCTTCGAGATTTCTTAACCATTCAAAACTCGATGCATTGATACCCCCTTCACCCTGAACTGTCTCGACGATAATGGCAGCAGGTTTATCTATCCCGCTACTCGAATCAGACAGCACTTTATCAAGATACGCGGTGGTATCGATTTCATCTCCCATATAACCATCATAGGGCATTCGGGTACTGCCATTCAGGCTGACGCCCGCAGCACCTCGATGATGGGAGTTACCGGTGGTAGCCAGGGCACCTAACGTCACCCCATGAAAACCATTGGTAAAAGAGATAACGTTTTCTCTCCCTGTCACATTGCGCGCAAGCTTTAATGCTGCCTCAACCGCATTTGTTCCCGTTGGCCCGGTAAACTGAACCACATATTCAAGCCCTCTTGGCTTAAGTATTTTTTCATTAAAGGCCTCAAGAAACTGCCCTTTGGCTGTGGTGTGCATATCCAGACCATGGGTAATACCATCGTCTTCGATATACTTGAGCAGATCTTTTTTAAATAATGGATTGTTATGGCCATAGTTCAATGTGCCGGCACCTGCCAGAAAATCAAGATACATATTGCCTTCCTGATCATAGAGGTGCTCCATCTTTGCCTTATTAAAAACCCGCGGAAAAGAACGGGCATAACTTTGTACTTCAGATTCAATTTCTTTAAAAATTTTCATAATAGAGGGCTCCATAAATAACCGGATAAATGAGTGAATAACTAAATTTTTTTCGATAAAACCAAGACACAAGGATGTGGATTAACGGATAAGGACACCACTAATCAGTATTTTTAAAAGGGCCAATGCGAACGAGATTTTCGGTATCGTGCGTACCCTTGAAGTGCTCACTCTGCTCAAAATAGACAGAACGAACGAGAGGGGCCTTAAGGGACTGCGCTACGCGTTCGAAAAGCGCCCAGGACCCGGGATTATTATCAGTAATCGTTGTTTCGATATGCTGC
>JBFHPN010000023.1:0-11458 GCA_041592735.1 Oleiphilaceae bacterium
ATCATCATTGCTCCCAGGCCAGCTAGAATTAACTTTCAAACCTTATAGCTCTTATCATCCAGCCATGCTTCGTATATGATTTCATCCCATGTATTAGAGGAGAATGGGAGACGATATGCAGCAAACCCTGGGATTACTTACTTCGATAGGTGCTTCGAGCCTCCGGGCCTGGCGTGGTACAAGTGCCAGTAAAACCGTTGGCAATCCAGATAAAAACCTTATTTTGTTTGATCAAGAATCATGTTCTGAGTGTCGATTTGTGCGCGAGGCACTCACCGAATTAAATTTGGATGTGATGATTGTGCCTTGCCCTGAAGGGGGTAACAGCATTCATAAATTAGCTGAAGAGTCCGGCACCGCAGAGTTACCGCATCTGGTTGATCCAAATACAGATAAAAATATAGTCGGTCGGGAAGCGATCATTTCGTATCTGTTTCGAGAATATCGCGGGAAAGAGATGCCAGGCCATTTTCGTGATAAAACCTTGAATAATTTGAGCTCAAAGCTGGCAAGCGTGCTCCGCCTGAATGCAGGTAAAACGTATATAAAAGCAAAGCCGGCTAAGCATCCGCTGACGCTTTACAGTTTCGAGTCAAGCCCCTATTCACGGCCGGTAAGAGAGCGTTTGTGTGAATTAGAACTCCCCTATCTACTGATCAACCTGGGCAAACAACAACTATCAGACATGGGACCGGCAAAATTCCGTTTTACCCTAAAAGCCTACAAACCTCTTGAGAACACCAAGCGTGAAGCGTTTTTTAAACAGCACGGTAATGTGCAGGTCCCCTTTCTGGTTGATCCGAACACAGGGGAATCGCTTTTTGAATCACAGGATATTCTCGCCTACCTGGACAGGGAATATCGGATTAAATGAGTATTGAGAAAGAGCTGCTTATACTTTGATACCAAGGTATAAGCAGCCATGGTTAACAAGTTACTTGTTTTAAACTCAGATTGACTGGCTGGCAAGATACTCATCATAGCTGCCATTGAAATCGACAACGCCATTCGGTGTTACTTCGATAATGCGTGTAGCCAAAGAGGATACAAATTCTCTGTCATGACTTACGAAGATAAGTGTGCCTTCGTAATTTTCCAAAGCCAGGTTAAGCGATTCGATAGATTCCATATCCAAGTGGTTTGTCGGCTCATCCATCAGTAAAATATTAGGGCGTTGCAGCATCATTTTACCAAATAACATACGACCTTGTTCCCCACCGGAAATCACCTGAACAGATTTGGTAATTTCATTCTGAGAAAACAGCAATCGCCCAAGTATGCCCCGAATTGCCTGTTCATCATCGCCTTCTTTGCCCCATTGCTTCATCCAATCGAGCAAGGTGAGATCTTCTTTAAATTCGTGAGCATGATCCTGCGCATAATAACCAATATTGGCATTTTCAGACCACTTGATAACACCACTGCTAGCAGGAATGGAATGCGTTAAACATTGCAGCAATGTGGTTTTACCAACACCATTCGCACCAATCACAGCAATACGCTCACCCACTTCGACCATCAAGTTCAAATCTTTAAATAACACCTCATCATAGGCTTTGCTTAAACCTTCGACTTCCAGCGCAAGACGATGTAGTTTCTTCTCCTGATCAAAACGAATATACGGGTTCTGACGGCTGGAAGGCTTCACTTCTTCCAATTGAATCTTATCTATTTGTTTGGCTCTTGACGTGGCTTGCTTGGATTTGGAGGCATTGGCCGAAAACCGACTGACAAAAGATTTTAATTCGGCTATTTGCGCTTTCTTTTTTGCATTGTCTGCCAACAAGCGCTCACGCGCCTGGGTGGATGCCGTCATATATTGGTCATAATTACCCGGATACAGGCGTAAGGAGCCATAATCAAGATCCGCCATGTGCGTACACACACTATTCAGGAAATGCCGGTCGTGCGAAATAATGATCATGGTGCAATTACGTTCATTCAACACACCTTCAAGCCAGCGTATGGTATTGATATCCAGGTTGTTGGTCGGCTCATCAAGAAGCATGATGTCCGGTTCAGAGAATAGTACCTGAGCCAGCAACACACGTAATTTTAAACCCGGCGCAATTTCACTCATTAAGCCATAATGTTCTTCCACCGGAATACCTACACCAATCAGCAATTCACCTGCTCTGGATTCTGCGGTATAGCCATCCATTTCTGCAAATTCGGATTCCAGTTCGCCGGCGCGTATTCCATCCTCTTCAGTCATCTCTGGTTTTGCATAGATGCCATCACGTTCAGATTTAATCGCCCAAAGCTCTGTGTGCCCCATTATCACCGTATCGATGACCGAGAAACGTTCATACGCAAACTGATCTTGTTTCAGCTTACCTAAGCGTTCATTAGGATCTTTGGATACGTTACCGGAGGTTGGTTCCAGATCGCCCCCCAGTATTTTCATAAAGGTGGATTTGCCACAGCCGTTTGCGCCAATTAAGCCGTAACGATTGCCTTCCCCAAATTTTACTGAAACATTTTCGAATAAAGGTTTGGCACCAAATTGCATTGTAATATTTGCGGTTGTTAACAAGAGACTACCCTGAGTATTAATGACGTTAAAAAAAGGCAGGCATTATGCCATAGTCAGGCACTAATAAAAATTCTCTTGCACTGCAAACATCATTAATCGATAAGCAAGGTGCAAATCAGACCTCGCAAGGTTATTATGCACAGCAATTTTTTCAACATTTATCTGACACATGCCTACTTTGATTTCCACACACGAAAAACTATTGCAAAACCTGCCGAGCAAACCAGATGATCAGCGTTATTTTGGTGAGGTGCCACCCGGTGCGGTATCCTATTTAATTGAAGCCATTCTAGGCCGGCGCGAACAGTTCTGCTTATGTATCGCAAAAGATACGCAACAGGCTTATGAAATTGAACAAGGGCTACGTTTTTTCTCAAATCATTCACACGAAATTCATCTGTTCCCTGACTGGGAAACCCTACCTTACGACACCTTTTCTCCGCACGACGATATTATTTCTCAGCGTCTTAAAACGCTCAGCGTTCTGCCTTTTTTAAAAAAAGGTATCTTAATACTCCCGCTCAACACCCTGATCCATCGAATAGCCCCTAAGGCCTTCCTCCAGGGTCATTCGCTCGTATTGAAAGTCACCCAGCAATTTGTCATACAAGACTATCGTCATCAGCTTGAATCTGTCGGTTATCGCTGCGTGGATACTGTATATGCCCACGGGGAGTTCTCTGTCAGAGGGGCGATTTTTGATATATTTCCGATGGGCTCTGAGTGGCCGGTGCGCATTGAATTATTTGATGATGAGATAGACAGCCTTAGATTTTTTGATCCTGAAACACAACGCTCCACGGATAAACTGGATACGCTGGAAATCCTCCCTGCCAATGAGTTTCCATGGGATAAAGCCAGCAGGTTGTCTTTTCGAAACCGCTGGCTGGAAAGATTCCCTAACGCTGCGGTTAATTCCCCCTTAATTCGCAATATTAAAGATGCGATTAAGCCTCACGGAATAGAATACTATAGCCCCTTATTTTTTGATCAGACCGCAACTTTATTTGATTATCTACCTGACGATACCCTGCTGATTACGCCTCCGGATTTAAGTGAAACACTGACACATATCTGGAAGGACATTGAACATCGTTATGAAGAGCGGCGTCATGATATACAGCGCCCCATTCTGCCGCCCAGAGAACTATTTCTTCCTGCGGAAACATTCTTTAGTCTTTTAAAAAGCTATCCTCGCATTACGCTAAGCCATAAACGGCTTGAAGAGTCAGCCGGCAGAGTGAATCTTTCACTGGAAACACTTCCTCAGTTGGGCATTAATGATGCGCTGACTGATCCCACCAGCCCCTTAAAAACCGTTTTAGAGGGTTTTAATGGCAACAGCATTATTGTGGCAGAATCGCAAGGGCGCCAGGAAATTCTGAGCGAACTCTTCCAGAAGTATGATGTCTCTGTTGAGCGCGCACCTGCCTGGAAAGATGCGCTGGTTCTGCTCAATAAGCATGAGCATAAACGAAGTTTGTTGACGGTTGGACGGATCTCTCACGGCTTTTTGGATCCAGCCTCGAAACTGCTGTTAATCAGTGAAACAGAGTTATTCGGCCAGCGCGTTGTTCAGAAAAGGCGACGCAAAAAAAGTGTGGATTTGGCCGAAAACGTCGTCAAGAATCTTACTGAGTTATCCCTGGGCGCCCCGGTTGTGCATATCGATCATGGTGTAGGCCGATACCGCGGGCTTGAAACCATTAAAGTGGGTGATCAAATAGATGAATTCTTAACGCTTGAATATGCCGGTGAAGCCAAACTCTATGTACCGGTATCTTCTTTACACCTGATATCACGTTACAGCGGAACCGATGAATCCCTGGCGCCACTTCACAGGTTAGGTACTGAGAAATGGAGCGTTGCCAAACAAAAAGCTTTAGAAAAAATACGTGATACAGCGGCAGAGCTATTAGAAATCTACGCAAAACGTGAAGCTAAAAGCGGGTTTCAACACGACAAGCCCGGCGAAGCCTATCGCGCCTTTTGTGCAAAATTCCCCTTTGAGGAAACTCCAGATCAGCAATCTGCCATCGAGGCGGTTGAACGTGACCTGGCAAGAACGCAACCTATGGACAGGCTTGTTTGTGGTGATGTCGGTTTCGGTAAAACGGAAGTTGCCATGCGCGCTGCGTTTTTAGCAACACATTCAGGGAAGCAGGTGGCCGTACTGGTTCCTACCACTCTGCTTGCTCAGCAACACTTTGAGTCTTTTCAGGATCGCTTTGCGGGTACTGCAGTCAAAATTGATGTTATCTCGCGTTTCAACAGTGGTAAAGAGCAAACCGAAGCACTGAAAAATATTGCTCAGGGTAAGACCGATATCATTATCGGTACGCATAAATTGATACAAGGCGATGTAAAATTCAAAGATCTTGGTTTACTAATTATCGACGAAGAGCACCGTTTTGGCGTTCAACAAAAAGAAAAAATTAAAGCATTACGTGCCGACATTGATATTCTTAATCTCACTGCCACCCCCATTCCGCGTACATTAAATATGGCAATGGGTGGCATCAGGGATCTGTCAATCATCGCGACTCCACCCGCAAAAAGGCTATCTGTAAAAACCTTTGTGCGCGAACGGGAAGATGCCCTGGTCAAAGAATCCCTGTTGCGCGAATTATTAAGAGGCGGCCAGGTTTACTATCTGTTCAATGACGTCAAGAATATAGAAAAAGAAGCCGCATACATTCAATCTCTCGTTCCCGAAGCAAGAGTTACTGTTGCGCACGGCCAAATGCGAGAGCGTGAACTTGAGTCCGCCATGTCGGATTTTTATCACCAACGCTTCAATGTATTGGTTTGTACAACGATTATTGAAACCGGCATCGACATACCCAATGCCAATACCATAATGATCGACCGTGCCGACAAATTCGGCCTGGCACAATTGCATCAGCTTCGCGGTCGCGTGGGTCGCTCTCATCATCAAGCTTATGCCTACCTGATGACGCCTTCATCGAAAAAAATTACACCGGATGCCGAAAAACGTCTTGAAGCGATCGTCGCATCCCAAGATCTGGGTGCCGGTTTCTTACTGGCAACGCATGACCTAGAAATACGCGGTGCCGGGGAACTTTTAGGTGAAGAGCAAAGCGGGCAAATTCAGAATATTGGTTTTAATTTGTATATGGATTTGCTGGAACAGGCAGTTAAATCGCTAAAAGAAGGAAAAGTGCTGGATCTGAACACCAGTTTTCATGGCGCTGAAATCAATCTGCGAATACCGGCCATTATTCCTGATGATTATCTGCCGGATGTGCATATGCGCCTGGTTTTGTATAAAAGGATTGCCAATGCCAGCAACCAGGAAGCGTTAAAGGATATACAGGTAGAAATGATTGATCGATTCGGTATGCTGCCTGATTCGCTCAAAAACCTGTTCCGTCAAACAGAGCTTAAACTAGTCGCCGATAAATTAGGCATTGCCAAAATTGATGCCGGAGAAACCGCAGGTAAACTAGAATTTAATCGCAGCACCGCGGTGGACCCTTTGGTGATTGTGCAACTTGTGCAGAAGCACCCACAACGCTATAAATTAGAAGGCGCCACAAAACTGAAGTTTGAACTCAGCAGTAAAACTGCGGATGAGAAAATCAGTGAAATAGCCTCATTACTCACCACGCTGCAAGGTTAAATCATGTTTTGAGTATGACATGCACCCAATAAGGGTGCTGTTTCTAGGCCGTTATCAGGCTAAGGTAGTCTGCAGGAATATCCTCATCCAGATAGGCCATGCCAAGCTTTTTCAGATAGGCCAGTCTATCTGCATTTTGCAGATCCATATCCAGCGGCGGAAGCTGTTGATCCTGGTAAAGCTTCGCCAGAAAAGCAAGATACTGCTCGCCTTCTTCAAGCAGCAACAAGCTCATTGCGCCCACATCCGGCCTAACCTTGGAAGCAAGAGCCTCTGGCAAACGACACTCAATAACAATTGGCTGCTCTTCGCCTTCGAAGCGCACACTTCGCTCTTTCACACGTTGTCTGGCCCAGTAATACGCTAATTCTTTTGACGGCGACAGGAATACGGGTTCTATGGTTTCTGTGTAATGATTACCGATGGTAGCCATGGTCTTTTTGGTTGCCTGCTTTAATGCCAGGTCTCCTGAACGCTTTAATCCATTTTTCTGAATAGATTCCCACAAAGCAGAAGAAGTACCATGATACCAGCATGTATCGCATACAAAACCTTGCGCATCCAGTCGTGACTTGGCGTCTTGTAAATAAAGCGGAGTTTCTTTCATTAGCTGCAACCTCATTAATCAATCAACAGAAACCTTAGTGACAAAAACAAAAGGCGACACACTTTATTAAAGAGGTCGCCTTTCGTCTTGCACTAAAGCTACTTAGTGCCAGTTAAACAAATTAGATATTGTTAAACTGGTTAGAGGTGTTTTTCGCACCACCTGCTTTCAGTGCACGATCACCTGCATAGTATTCTTTGTGATCATCACCGATGTCTGAACCAGACATGTTTTGGTGTTTAACACATGCGATACCCTGACGGATCTCTTTACGCTGAACGCCAGCAACATAACCCAACATGCCTTCTGAACCAAAGTACTCTTTTGCCAAGTTGTCGGTAGACAATGCAGCAGTGTGGTAAGTCGGCAGAGTGATCAAGTGGTGGAATACGTTTGCTTCACGTGCTGTATCAGCCTGGAAGGTCTTAACACGCGCATCCGCAGCAGCTGCCAATTCTGAACCATCGTAATCAGCAGACATTAACTTGTTACGGTCGTATGCAGAAACATCTTTACCTTCTGCAACCCATGCATCATAAGTTTGCTGACGGAAGTTCAGCGTCCAGTTGAATGATGGAGAGTTGTTGTAAACCAGTTTCGCATCAGGATGTACTTTACGGATATCATCCATCATGCCTTTGATTTCGTGTACAGTTGGTACAGCAGTTTCAATCCATAACAAGTCTGCACCTGCATTCAATGCTTCAATACAGTCGAATACACAACGCTCATGGCCAGTACCTGGACGGAACTGATACAAACCAGAAGGCAGACGCTTAGGACGAACCAGTTTGCCGTTACGGCTGATCAGAACATCACCTTCATTTGTGTCTTCTGGTGCAACTTCTTCAACATCCAGGAAGGAGTTGTAAACGTCGCCCTGGTCGCCTGGCTCGTTAACCACAGCGATTTCTTTAGTCAGACCAGCACCTTCAGAGTCAGTACGTGCAACGATTACACCGTCATCCACGCCCAGCTCAAGGAAAGCGTAACGCAGTGCACGCAGTTTGTTGTGGAAGTCAGCGTGAGGCACGGTTACTTTACCGTCCTGGTGACCACATTGCTTCTCGTCAGCTACCTGGTTTTCGATCTGTAAGCAGCAAGCGCCTGCTTCGATCATTTGCTTAGCCATTAAGTAAGTCGCTTCAGCGTTACCGAAACCGGCATCAATATCAGCAACAATCGGCACTACGTGAGTTTCGTAGTTGTCAATTTTAGACTGGATTTCAGCAGCTTTTGCAGAATCGCCCGCTTCACGCGCTTTATCCAGCTCACGGAATAAACCACCCAGCTCACGTGCATCCGCTTGACGCAAGAAAGTGTAAAGTTCTCTTACCAGACCTGCTACTGCAGTTTTTTCGTGCATTGACTGGTCAGGCAGCGGACCAAACTCTGAACGCAGTGCTGCAACCATCCAACCAGAAAGGTATAAGTATTTACGTTCTGTGGTACCAAAGTGCTTCTTGATAGAGATCAGTTTTTGCTGACCAATGAAACCGTGCCAGCAACCTAAAGACTGAGTGTACTTCGTTTTGTCTTTATCGAATGCAGCCATATCGCGACGCATAATGCCAGCGGTATATTTAGCTATATCTAAACCCGTTTTGAATTTATTTTGAGCACGCATACGTGCTGCATATTCAGGGTTGATTTCATTCCATGGCGCACCATGAGTTTCTTTGAGCGCTGCTACTGCTTTGATATCGTCTTGGTATTGTGACATTGTTGTATCCCTTGAGGTGAGGAATGAGCGCTTTCTTACGCATCGCTAAGTAGCTGAAAAGTGCTAAGAAACATGGTAAGGAAGCATGTTTAAAATTCGAAAGGGATTCTAATAAAAATAGGACAATAAATAAAATATATTAACTATATTTTGGATATATATTTCATGAATAAAGGTAAGAAAATATCTCGTCAACACCTGGATTATTCTTATATTCCAATGCCTTACATTTCATTCATAATTATTATCGTTGACTGAGCCGTAACAAAAAAACCTAATAAACACCACACAGATACACAATTAAAATGCGGATTACTAAGCCGCTTGAGATAATTTCTTGGTACGCGCCTGTATTTCTGCATCAAAAAAAACTTTTTTGATATTCGGCAATGCGGCAATTTTTCGCATCACTTCTATCCCCTCTTCCTGATAATTGGCAATCATCTCCTGAGTGACTTCAAAGGGTTGACCGACTGATAAACCCATATCAGCAACACTCAGCAGTATACCTTTGGTGATATCCGAACCACCGACAAGATTGAACGGAACAATCACATCACCAGGCCTGAAATAGGCTTCCAAAAACCGGGGGTTAACGTATTTCATCGTGACATTGCCCTGCTTGTCTATATAGGAGCGCGAGCCTTCCGGGAATAGCAGAAAAGGTTCATACATCACGTGTTTAAATAATTCATAATCCGCTTTGTCGAGATCATTCAGCGCTTTATTGTTGTGCGCAAACAGGAAAAATTCACGTATTTCAGAAATATCCTGTTCAGGCAATCCCTGAGTGGCTTCGTTAAACTTTCTTGTATCAAAATGAACCAGGCCGTTCATAAAATCCTGATAATTCATACGGCTTAGCAAATTTAAAGCCGTGTTTGGCATCTTGATTAGAAATTGCGTTCGTTTAGCGGTTTTAATCAACTCCTCGGCGAGGGCCTTTTGATTGACGACGGTGGTTCGCTGTGATGGCAAGGTTAAAAACAGATTACCGACATTACTGGCACCATTTTTCAGCACAATATTGGAAAACATGCGAGGCCCTACAACGGTATTACAATTCCCTGCCAGATTCTCGAACCCCAAGCGGCGCAGCACACTTCGCACACAATAAGGGCCAACATAACTTTCATGATGACCAATGATAAATACCCTGCGCCCAGATGCTTTGAGGAGTGATGCCTGGTAAAGGCGCTGCATCACCTGGGATGAATCAATGACATGTTTGGGATCATGCTTGAATGAGACTCGCTGTCCTGCCTCATTTACAAGAATTAAATCTTTAATATGCCGCCTTTCAAGTATGTCGAAAAATTTGTGCCATAGACGGGTATCGGGCAACACCGGGGACAATGATCGCTCAAAGCTGAACGGAGTCGCCAGAATTTTTTCGACACCTGTTTTTGCAAACTCTTTAAAAAAGGAATGTTGAAGTAACTGATACTTGCGCTTGCGATATTTTTTCGCAAGATCCGGAAAGTATTTTTTAATTTCCAAACCATCTTTTTTTGCATGTGCGAGGACATCTTCAAAAAATTGAAGCGATGGCAAGTGATGTGGTGCATCTTTTAAGGAGTAGAATTTGGCACTGATAAAATCGACCAGACCTTTGAAGTTAATAGCTTCTATGGTGGATTGGAATGCATTTTTGATGACGGAAGGTGCAGGTAACTTTAAGAATAGTCTCATGCACGCATCTTTGGTCTTATCTATCCAGCTTGCTAATGTCGCCACAAAAGACAGCAAGAGATTGGTTAAGCGGTATACCAGATTATTTCGGTGAATATGATGTAAAGCCTGTTCTAACTTTTGCTTGTGCGCTTGAAAAAATGCAAGCATATCTCCTTGCGACAGCTTTAATTTTTCATTCTGCCACCAATCATTCATGCGTGAGATAAAATCCGTTTTATGCATCTTTGGTTGTGTTTCAGACTTGCTAGAAGAAGGCTCGTCAGAAACATTCTTTTTATTTTGATTAACAGACATATCGAACCACAACAATTGAACAGTAAACAATCAATAAGATTAGCAGAAGCAGCTTCGCTTATCCAAACCTATCCTTTTATTCGATGCATTTTAATCATTCCGGAGAATTGATTGCTATGTGATTACAGGTATACTGCAAAGCTCTTTGTCGCTCATGCAGCCTGATATCAACGCATGCCTGGTGCAACAAAACTGTTTTAAATGACTGTCATCCAGCAATTGAAGTGATCCCATGTCAGACAAAATCCAGATTGACACCATCATTCAGGCAGCAATCATCATCCCGGTTGTGCCCAAAGACAAAATCTATCGCCAGCATTGTATTGCCATAGATCAAGGCAAGATCCTGGCTATTTTACCGGAAGAAGACTGCTTTAAGCGCTTTTCTGCGCAGACCATTCATGACTTGCCAGAACACTGTGTGATGCCAGGGTTTATCAATGCCCATGGCCATGCCGCCATGACTATATTCAGGGGTTTAGCAGACGATCTCCCTTTAATGGAATGGCTCAATGATCATATATGGCCAGCAGAGGGAAAATGGGTTTCTGCAGAATTTGTCTATGACGGAACTCGTCTGGCCATTGCCGAAATGCTGAAATGCGGTACCAGTTGTTTCAGCGATATGTATTTTTTTCCTGAGATGGCAGCTTTGGCAGCCAAGGAAATGGGCATTCGCGCGCAATTATGCTGCCCCATCCTGGATTTTCCAACCGTCTGGGGATCTGGCCCAGAAGAGTACCTCGCTAAAACCATGCAATTACAAAAAAAGTATGCGGATGATCCAACCATCCGTATAGCCTTAGGCCCACACGCGCCTTATACCGTTTCCAATGAACCCTTGCTGGAAATCCGTAAACTGGCACTTCAGCATGATATGCCCGTACAAATTCACTTGCACGAAACGCAATTTGAAGTCGATGAGGCCATTAAGGATCAGGGAATCAGACCCATTCAGAG
>JBFHPN010000024.1:0-11431 GCA_041592735.1 Oleiphilaceae bacterium
GGTCCTCGAGTATTCGTGTGACTGTATTGGAAAAATCAAACTCAACTTCACACTTATCGGTAAACCCGGCAATGGGAGCCGCTGAAACAGGATGCGGTGTACATGCCAGCGGAATATGACCTTCACTGGCAAATAAGCCAGAGGTAGGGTCAAGACCCACCCAGCCTGCACCAGGCAGATACACCTCACACCAGGCGTGCAGGTCAGTAAAGTCCTGTTCCGTACCGGAAGGGCCATCCAGAGATTTTTCGTCTGCTTTCAGCTGCACCAGATAACCAGAGGCAAAGCGCGCGGCCAAACCTAAATGGCGTAATAACTGGACCAGTAACCAGGCGGAGTCACGGCACGAACCCTGAGCTAACTTGAGCGTTTCTTCAGGGGTTTGCACGCCTGGTTCAAGACGCACCAGGTAGTTTATATCTTTTTGAAGCTGCTGGTTGATACTTACCAGAAAGTCATTAATCGGCTGTTTTTTCTTGTTTATTTTCTTTAAGTGATCACGAAAATAGTGACCACAGTTTTTATCGTCAAATTTGTCTTTTTCAAGGTAGGGGAGCAGTTCTTTTTTCAGTTGCGTCGGATAGTTGAAAGGGAAATCGTTCGCATATTCTTCAACGAAAAAGTCAAAGGGATTAATCACCGTCATATCGGCGATCACTTCGACATCCACCTCAAACTCGGTGCATTTTTCCGGAAACACCAGCCTTGCCAGATAATTACCAAAAGCGTCCTGTTGCCAGTTTATAAAGTGCTTGTGGGGTTTTATTTTGAGGCTGTAGCTATGAATTGGTGTGCGGCTATGAGGCGCTGGTCGCAAGCGGACAGTATGGGGTGACAAATTCACCGGCCTGTCGAATTTATAACTTGTTCTGTGATTAATACATACGCGAATGGCCATGCCTTTAATACCTTATAGGTTTGCGAACCAATTATTGGTGATCAGTGAATGGATGGATGCGATATCCAACTGCATGTCATTGAGGAAGATAATCATAGGTTCACCCAAATCAGAGTAATCAACATTTTTAATTATTTGATTACGGATTTTGGTAACCTCTTTTAAGACAATTTCGTGTTTGGGCAGGCTTTTTAAGGAATCTTCAATGGCGCTCAAACAGTAAGTGATGGTTCTGGGAAACGCAGGGTCTTCGATGATGTATTTCGCTACCTGGGTACTTTTCACAGAGGCACGCACTGTGCGTCGATAACTCTGATCCGCGCCGAGTGAGCGAAGTACATTACCCCAGATGATTTGCTGGCTATTGATGGCGTCGGCATCTTCAAGAATCTGGCGTTCTGCGCGTGCACCGGCATCCAGAATCCTGGTTGTCATATCGGCGCGTTCAATGTTGCGGCCCAATTTCATAAAATACCAGACAAAATCACGGGGCATGGTGCCGACCATTAAACCCTGTATTTGTTGGCAGCTTTGTATAATGCCATCCAGGAAATTAAAGCGCTGGCTTCGGTTTATACCCTGTTGAAGATTTTCCACCACAAATAAATGCAGCTCATTGATCATTTCCCAGGTTTCAGCGGGAATCACGTCGCGAGTCGTGCGAAGATTTTCTCGTGCGAGTTTTAAGCAGGATGCTACGGATGAATAATTGGTATCGTCGCCCAACAGGAATTTAACGACATTTCGTTCGTCCTGGTTTTTATAACGTTCTTTGAATGCCTCTTCGGCACTATTCAAGGTAATAAGATTGTACCAACCCAAACCAACGTTCTTTGGCAAATCAAACATTAGTTTGTCATAAACACTAATCAAGCGTGCGGTATTTTCGATTCGTTCCAAATAACGCGATGCCCAATAAATTCGCTCAGCAACTCGAGATAACATAATGCTCTCCTAATCAACAATCCAAGTATCTTTACTACCGCCGCCTTGTGATGAATTCACCACGAGAGACCCTTTTTTCATCGCGACACGGGTTAATCCACCCATCGTTACGTAGATTGATTTACCTTGAAGAATAAAGGGTCTCAGGTCTAAATGGCGGGGTTCGAGTTCGTTCTTACCTACATATGTTGGTGATGTAGATAGAGCGAGGGTGGGTTGCGCTATGTAATTTCTCGGATTTTCCTTGATCAGCTGAACAAAACGATCGCGTTCTTTTTTGGTTGAGTGAGGGCCGACAATCATGCCGTAGCCGCCAGATTCATTTGCAGGTTTGACCACTAATTTTTCAATATTATTGATCACATACTCGCGTTGTTCGTCATCGTAGCAAAGGTAGGTTTTGACATTCTGGATCAGCGGTTCTTCGTTTAAATAGTAACGAATAATATCGGGTACGAATGCATACACCACTTTGTCATCTGCCACACCGGCACCTGGCGCATTGGCTAAAGCAACATTTCCCGCTTTCCATGCACGCAGCAAACCTGCCACACCCAGACAGGATTCCTTGTTAAAGACCTCTGGGTCGATAAATAAATCATCGATGCGTCGATAAATCACATCAACGCGTTCAAGCCCGGAAATGGTTTTCATGTAAACACAGTCATCATCCTTGACGACAAGATCCGCCCCTTCGACCAGTTCACAGCCCATTTGCTGTGCCAGAAATGCGTGTTCAAAATAAGCAGAGTTGTAAATGCCGGGTGTAAGCACTGCCACAACGGGCTTGGCTATTTTTCTGGGAGATAATGCCACCAGCATGTCGAATAGATTGGCACAATAATCATCGACAGGGGCAATATCTATTTCTTCGAATAATTCAGGCAAGACCCGTTTGGTGATCGCCCGGTTTTCGAGCATATAAGACACCCCGGAAGGTACTCTTAGGTTATCTTCGAGGACATAAAATTCACCGTCGCCATCGCGCACCAAATCAGTGCCGCAAATGTGCGCCCACACACCAAATGGGGGCGAAACACCGATACATTCTTTGCGGAAATTCTGTGATTGTTCGAGTACGTAAGCGGGAAGCACACCATCTTTGATGACATTTTGCTCATGGTATAAATCATCAATAAACATGTTTAATGCTTTTAAACGCTGTTTGAGACCAGCGGATGTTTTGTCCCATTGTGCCTTGCTGATGGTGCGGGGGACAATATCAAAAGGCCATGAACGGTCAATGTTGCCATTATCTGTATAGACTGTGAAGCTTACGCCCATTTCCTTGATCGTTGAGTCTGCTGCTTTGCGCCGTGATTCAACGGCCTCTTCGGAAAGAGATTTGAAGTAAGAGACCAGTCTTTTAGCTGGTTCACGCGCAACGCCGGGGCTGCTCATGACTTCATCAAAGAAGTCGTCGCATTTATAGTGATCCCATATTTTTGTCATTGCTTTTATAGACCTTTATAGAATTATTAGATAAGTAGATGACAGCATTTGTATTAGTATAGTTCATGCTTTCAATGAACTAATGATGCAGCAGGTACAAAGCTGCATTTTATTTTATTCATGTTCGGTGTTTCCGCGGGCGCTTGCGGCACCCTGTTGTTTGATGGGTATATATCTTTAAGCAATATCCAGTCCAAATATACTAGATGCTACTTTAGTTGACTTGACCAGCCGTTTTCCGCACCCAATTTGTAGGGTGTTGCACCCATTATATGGCTGTCTGGGAGTCTGAATGTCTTCCAATAAGCGAGCCGATGATAATTCAAATGCCAGTTGGGAATGGTATAGAAAGACCATAACAATACTCTGTCCAAAGCACGCATGGCGGTTTCAAGTTCACTGCGTGATTGAGCATTCAGTATCGCGGCGAGCAGATAATCAACGGCAGGATTGTTCACCCCTGCATAGTTCTGGCTGCCTTCAACCTGACTGGTGCTTGAATGAAAATAATCCCGTTGTTCATAACTAGGGGCATGCCCCTGAGACAATGACACAGTGGTCATGTCATAATCAAATTGATCGAGCCGGACCTTGTATTGCGCGGTATCTATAAGCCTGGGTATGGCTGTAATGCCAAGGCGTTCGAGGTTCTTGATATAGGGTAAAAGAACCCGTTGGATACCCGCCTGGCGTATCAGAATTTCAAAGCTGAAGTCCTCTCCGGTTTTTTTATTTTTCATCTTGCCATCACTCAGTTCCCAACCTGCCGCATTTAACAAAGCCATGGCTGCTTTGAGCTGGGTGCGAATATTGCCATCTCCTTTGGTGACAGGAAGATGGAAAGCATCTGTAAATAGCCGTGAGGGTAGTTGGTTTGTGATGGGCTTAAGTAATGTAAGCTCAGCCGCAGACGGTTTATTCAAGGCTTGAAAATCGGAATTTGGAAAGTAACTCAAATTGCGCGTGTAGGCATCATTAAACAGTGACTTATTGGTCCATTCAAAATCAAATACTAAACTCAATGCTTCCCTGACGCGAACATCTTTGAATATCTCCCGCCGTGTATTAAAAAAGAAAGCCTGAGTCGGGGCGGGTATTTTATGTTGAATCTCCTGCTTTATTACCTCTTCTGCTTTTAGCGCAGGAAAGTCGTAAGCCATTGCCCAGTTTTTAGCGGTGTAATCGTAGAATAAATCAAATTGGCCCGCTTTAAATGCTTCAAACGCAACGGTTTGGTCGCGATAAAAATCGATGATCACATTATCGAAGTTATATCGGCCCTGATAAACATTTAAACCTTTACCCCAGAAGTCGGGCTTTCTTTTCAGCGTGATCTGTTGCCCCATTTTATAATTAGCTATCTCATAGGGGCCGCTCAGTAATGGGGGTATTTCTCCACTGCGTTCGAATTCCTTGTCTTGCCAGAAATGGGCGGGTAGTACAGGTAATTCGCCAACTCTAAGGATGTTGGCACGTTGATGTGGTTCTTTAAAGTTAAAACGCACGGTATGGGTGGATAATGCTTCAACAGACGCCACCCCCAGAAGCATCTGTTGAAAACGCGGGTGGCCTTTTTCAAGTAGCGTGTGGAAGGAGAAGACGACATCTTCGGAGTCAACAAGGTGACCATCATGAAACCTTGCCTGTGGGTTTAGATTAAATTCGACCCAGGCAATATTTTCAGGATACCGAAGGGTTTTGGCAATTAAACCATAAGCGCTTTGTGGTTCATCCGCAGAGGGTGAATAGTCACCCGTTCCAATAAGCAGGGTTTCATTCAGCTCTGAAAACCCGAACATAAACATGCCCGGTGTATTGAATGGACTAATACCTTTTAGAGTGTAGGGATTAAGTGAGTCATAAGCGCCAAAGCCCATAAGGCGTAAAGTACCGCCTTTGGGTGCATCGGGGTTAACGAAATCGAAGTGACTGAATTCGGGAGGATATTTCAGGTTGTCATACAATGCGAAGCCGTGTGCTTCGGTTATTTTTGTTTCCGTAGCGAGAGAACTTAAGGGTGCCAGGAAAGTGAAAAGTAGCAAGAGCAAGCGGCAGATATTCGTCAAAGGCATATAAATCAGTTTCTTATGTTTGTATCAAGCAGTGCTTATCCTGACATAAACAACTGCCACATAGAAGCTTAAAATAAAGGCGATCAAGAAAATAACGCTATAACGCTTGAGAACTAATTTAGCCCGGCAACGTGTTTTTTATGTCTAAATCGCTTACGCAAAACAATCTGCTAAAGGGTGTTTTTCCCATCTGGGTTTGAATAAGTTTTCAATTAATGAGCAGGGGACATGGCTAATATGCTGGTAGACCCACTTGGGTGTTTTATCTTTATCAATCAGCAGCGCCCGGATGCCTTCAGCAAAGTCTGGGTGTGAGACCATATTACACGCTAATGTGTATTCACTGGTGAAGGCACCTTGCAGATCAATCGAAAGATGTCTCTTCAACTGTTCATAGATAATCAGGGTTGAGAGAGGCGAGCCCTGTTGCACAGTTTGTTTGGCTTTACTCAGCCAGGGGTTTTCATCGTCAAATTGCCTGATTGCCTCAAGCATTTTAGATAGAGAATTGTGCCGGCAGGTTCTTTCAAGTATGGATAAATTCTGTATGACATTACTTTGGGCAAAGCCTTTGGTTTCAGCGCATAAGGGATTCAGTAAGTCATTTAGGATTTGATGATTCGTTTCTGCATCGGTTTGCCAGGGGGTTGATTGGAGTTGAACCATTAATTCAGGTAATTTTTTTGAGTGTAAAGTAAAATCCGCAAGATGACAGAAGACGGCATCTTTTGCATTCATGATCGCACCCGTGACGCCAAAAAAATAACCCAGATTAAGCGGTATCTGGTTCAGGAAGTAAGTCGAGCCTACATCGGGAAATAAGCCGATCGTGACTTCAGGCATCGCTATTCTGCTGGTTTCGGTGACGATACGGTGGCTTGATCCAGCCATCAGTCCCAGGCCGCCACCCATGACGATACCATGTCCCAGACAAACTATGGGTTTTTCATAGGTATGGATCAGATAATCCAATTGATATTCTTGATGGAAAAAAGACTCAGCCTCAACACAAATGCCATCTTCCGGATTAATTGCCGAGCGATATAAGGCCTGAATATCGCCGCCGGCACAAAAGGCTTTTTCGCCTTTTCCTTGCAAAACGATGAGTACAATGGATGTATCGTCTGCCCATTCTTTTAGTTGAGAGAATAATATCGAGACCATTTCATAGGTAATACTGTTTAGCGTTTTTTCACTGTTCAAGGTAAGCACGCCGATGTTTCCCTGTTTTGCCTTTAATACTTCAATGAGAACGGGCGATTGATCGGGGGATGCCTTTAGTTCGGTTTGGTGTGATGTGTCATCGCTAGCTTGACTACGTGCTGTTTTTTTTGATTTTGAAGGGCTCATAATACTAAAACTCAAAATATGAAGAAATTAACCAAGGCGAATACTAAGCAGCAGGCAATTACTCTGGTGAACATGAATAAATTGCTGAAAATTCAAATAAATTGCTCAGCTTTCCTTTAACTCAGTTTGCTATTTGTCATCGTTAAACGGCTTTGCTCACAGAGGAATGGTGCCAATGAACGTACATATCAGTGCCACTCAGGTGCGCGTTTCTGCAGAAATGCATTCGTACCTTCCTGTTGATTTGCGCCGCCAATCAGTCCAATAAAAGCGCTGCGTTCCTGTTGCAGGCCCAGTGCGATGGCTGATTCGCGTGCCTGCGTCATCAGTTTCTTACAGGCATATAAAGCATCGGGGCTTTGTTTTGCAGCAGCCTGTGCATACTTTAAGGCCGTTTCCAATGCCTGGCCGGTGGCCACTTTTTCAATGGCAAGCCCACGGGTTACTGCAGTGTCTGCATCCATACGGTAACCTAAGAGTATCATCCGGCTGGCCCAGGCTTCACCAATTAACCAGCTTAATCTCTGTGTACCGCCCGCGCAGGGCAATAAACCAACGCTTGCTTCAGGCAATGCCAGCTGTGCATGTTCTTCGACAATTCGAAGATCGCAAGCCAAGGCACATTCCAGTCCGCCGCCCATGGCATAACCATTGATGGCTGCGATCGATACCCCTTTAAACTGTGCAAGTGTTTCAAATGCCTCTCCGAAGCGATTGGCCACTTCAGTCGAAAGGTCCTTATCGCCACTGGCAAACTGATTTAAATCAGCCCCGGCCGAAAAAAATTTCGGCCCTTCTCCATGAATGACAAGCGCGCTAATACCCGGGCTTGCATTCAGGCGATTAACCACAACGGTGAGCGCGCTGAGACTTTCTCTGTCCCAGGTGTTTGCAGGAGGATTATTAATAGTCAGTATGGCGATATGACCATCTATAAGAAGTTTAATTTTCTCGCTTGGGCTGGCAGGTTGGGTCGACATCTGGTTACTCACAAAAATGCTTGATTTGATTGATCGGGTTTGGTTGTCAGTTATTCATGAAAGATAGCAAAATTTTCATCCGCTAGTATACGTTTTGCAATGATCAAACGCATAACTTCATTGGTTCCTTCCAGAATGCGGTGCACACGGGTATCTCTAAAGTAGCGCTCAACAGGGTATTCCTTTATATAGCCATAACCACCATATAGCTGCAAGGTTTCATCACAAATTCTAAAGCCAGCATCGCTTGCAAAACGTTTGGCCATGGCACAAAAAGCAGTTTTGTCAGGATGGTGATGGTCTAGCTTATAAGCGGCCAGACGAATAAGTTGGCGAGCAGCGCAAAGTTCCGTCAGCATATCCGCTAATTTAAATTGCGTGGCTTGAAATTCGCTAAGCGCTTTCTGGAATTGTTTACGGGTTTTGACGTATTCAGATGCGGCTTTCAAGCTGGCTGTCGCAGTGCCCACGGAACAGGATGCAATGTTAATGCGTCCGCCATCCAGCCCTTCCATAGCCAGTTTAAAGCCTGAACCTTCTTCGGCTAATAAATGGTCGGTGGGGACGCTTACATTTTCAAAATGAATTAATCGTGTTGGTTGGCTGTTCCAGCCTAATTTTTCCTCTTTTTTACCAAAACTGATACCCGGACTATTTGCCGGAACGGCAAAACAGGATATTCCTGCTGCACCTTGCTCAGCCGTTCTTGCCATAACAATTAATAAATCGGTTTCACCTGCACCAGAAATAAAAGCTTTAGTGCCATTCAGAAGATAATGATTGTTATGCCTCTCAGCTTTGGTCGCTAAGGAGGCTGCATCTGATCCGGCACCTGGTTCAGTCAGGCAGTAACTGGCCAGTTGTTCTCCACTTGCCAGCGGCTCGCACCAGCGTTCCAGTACTGGTGGTTGGGCGTAACGAGCCAGCATATTAAATGCCATATTGTGTATGCTGATAAAGGCTGCTGTGGATGTGCAGCCAGCGGCCAGTTCTTCCATGATTAAAGTACTGTCAAGCCGGGTCAGACCCATGCCACCCTGTGCCTCTGGAACGTACATAGCCATAAAGCCAAGTTTTCCGGCTGCCTTGAAAGTCTCTTTGGGAAATACAGACTGCGCATCCCATGTTTTGGCAAAGGGCGCCAAAGCCTGCTCAGAAAATTTTCGTGCTGTGGATTGAAAGGCACGTTGATCTTCATTTAGTTGGTAATCCATAGCGTATCCTGTCCGGGAAAAGCATGTTTTAAAAAAGTCCAATCATAAATAGGGGAGCGTGCGCCGTTATCACAGCCTCCTATTTAAAAGAAATATATAGGGCACTGTACCTTAATTTAACCAACTCTGGTAAGCGCAAACCCGTTAAAGTGTCTCTGAAATTACTGTTCAATTAGGGTATGATGTTGCGCTGTATTTTTCAGAGCGTATAGAAAGCCTTAGCGAACAACACCGCGTGCTGATAGAAAAAGCTTGCTTAGCCAAGCGTAAATTCAGACAATTTCCGGGTTTTCATTATTCAAACATCGGCGCAATCTGCTTGTGCTAAAGGAATCTTAGCGTTTCATGCTGACAGAAGCACAAAAAAACCGTATTCAAACTTCCTATCGTAACTTTACCTCAAGAGAAGGGTTCCGCCCACGCTATGGGCAGCGTGTGATGATCGCTGAGATTGCGAAATATCTTGGTTCGATAGAGGAAAACGAGCAGGGAATGCGTACCTCTCCGCCATCGGTATGTGTGGTTGAAGCAGGCACGGGAACCGGAAAGACCCTGGCCTATTGCTCCGCGGTATTACCCCTTGCGCTCGATGAAAAGAGAAAGGTCATTATATCGACTGCCACAACAGCGCTGCAGGAGCAGGTTATTAGTAAAGACCTTCCCGAATTGGCAAAATATTCTGGTCTGCAATTTAATTATGCGCTTGCCAAAGGGCGCGGACGCTACTTGTGCTTGAGCAAGCTGGATCAGCAACTCGACAGCAAGGAAAGCGATCTTAGCGCCTTACCCTTGTTTCTGGCGCAGAATGAAATGCCTCAAGCAGATCAGACCTTACTGGAAGCGTTTTTATCTGGCTATGCTTCCGGTGCTTGGAATGGTGATCGGGATGCCTGGGAAGATGTGATTGATAATGACGTATGGCAGACGGTGACAACGGATAATCAGCAATGTTCAAAAAGACGATGCAGTTATTTTAATTCCTGCCCGTATTTTGTGAATCGAAAAGCCTGGGATGACGCAGATCTTATCGTTGTGAATCATGACCTGCTGCTATCTGATCTGGCTTTGGGAGGCGGCGTGTTGTTGCCGTCTCCGGAAACATCCATTTTGGTGCTTGACGAAGCACATCATCTGGCCGACAAGGCCTTAAGTCATTTTACGGTTCATAGTGGCTTAAAAACAGTTGAGACCTGGTTGCGTTCATTAAGCAAAGTTATGGTTGAATTTTCACCTTATCTCGGGCCAGGAAATTATCTGGGGCGTCACATTGAAGAATTGTCTCAAGTAGGTGTGCAATTACATGACTGGTTTAGCCGTATTTATAACTATCTGGCTGAAACGATTGTCTGGGATCAAGATGAAAACGCCTTATCGCAATCCAGGCGTTTTCGTTTTAAGCAGGGAGTTATTCCTGATGAGATGCTTGCCATGGCCTCAGAGGTACGTGTCCTGACGGCAAGTTTATGTCGATTATTGGATGAGCTGCGCTCAGAGGTGACCAAAGCGGTTGATGAGAAGTCTGACTCTGGGCTTTCTAAAGAAGAGGGCGAACAATGGTTTCCGGTCTTTGGTAGCCTGTTTGATCGTGCGGAAAATATACATGATTTATGGTCCTTCTACGCAACGCCGCAAACGGAAAAAACGCCTCCTACCGCCAAATGGCTCGTGCTTCGCGAATATGATAACGCGAGTGATATAGGCTTATATGGGAGCCCTTTAAGTGCGGGTGCCTTACTGCATGAACAATTATGGAACAAAAGTTTTGCAGCTATTCTGACGTCTGCCACGCTGACCGCATTGGGTAAATTTGAGCGCCTGGCACAGAAAGCCGGCTTACCCAAAAATAGCGTTTATCATCAAGTGGTCAGCCCGTTTGATTTTCAGAATGCGGCCAGTCTGTTGATTCCTTCAATGAAAGCCTGTGCATCACAGCCAGAAGCACATACGCAAGAGATTGTAGATAATCTGGAACGCTGGACAGGCGGCCACAAGGCGGTTCTGGTGCTGTTTAGTTCTCGACGACAAATGAATGATGTCCACTTTCAGTTATCTAAAGACTTTAAAAAAGACGTGGTGACTCAGGATGAGTTGAGCAAGCAGGAAATCGTGAAACAGCACAAAGAGAAAATAGATCAGGGGAAGCGAAGTATACTTTTTGGTCTCGCGTCTTTAGCCGAAGGTATTGATCTGCCGGGAGATTATCTGACACACGTGATCATAGCCAAAATACCCTTTTCAGTGCCGAATGACCCTCTTGAGGAAAGTATTAGTGAATGGCTGGAAGCACAGGGCCGCAATCCGTTCATGGAGGTCACCGTTCCGGATGCAAGCTTAAAACTGATTCAGGCATGCGGACGTTTGATCCGCACAGAGGAGGATAAAGGACAGATCACTATTCTGGATACCCGGTTACTCACAAGGCGCTACGGGCAACTGCTACTCAATACCTTGCCGCCCTACAAACGAATAGTTGAACAAACAAAACCTTAGAAGTACTTAACGGAGTTTTTTTTCATGCAA
>JBFHPN010000025.1:0-11420 GCA_041592735.1 Oleiphilaceae bacterium
CCAATAAGCTGCCTCTATTGAAAAAATCCTTGATAATGCTCAGCCAGCAACTGACAGATCAGGATAAAGTTTCTATTGTTGTCTATGCCGGTGCTTCCGGGCTAGTGCTTGAACCAACTGCCGGTAACCAGACGGATAAAATCGAACAGGCCTTAGATGCGCTCGCGGCTGGCGGATCTACCAATGGCCAGGCAGGCATCCAATTAGCCTATCAACTGGCAAAGCAAGTTTATAATCCCTCTGGAATAAATCGGGTAATACTGGCGACCGATGGCGATTTCAATGTTGGCATAAGTGACGTCGAGGCCTTAAAGAAGCTTATAGAAGAAAAACGTGAGCAAGGTATTTCATTAACGACGCTGGGCTTTGGTACAGGTAACTATAATGATCATTTAATGGAGCAACTGGCAGATGTCGGAAATGGTAACTATGCCTATATTGATGGCCTGAATGAAGCGCGCAAAGTCCTGGTCGACCAACTTACTTCAACGCTGATGACCATCGCTAAAGATGTAAAAATCCAGATAGAGTTTAACCCTGCCTGGGTTAAAGAGTACCGTTTATTAGGCTATGAAAATCGTGCACTGGCACGTGAAGATTTTAATAATGATAAAGTCGATGCGGGTGAAATCGGTGCCGGACATCGTGTTACAGCATTATATGAATTAGTGCTACAAGGCAGTGAAGGCCAGCGCATTGACCCTTTACGCTACCAACAGGCAAACACTGCAGCTGCCAATAAGCCCGATGTAAAAACACAGGAACTCGCCTTTATCAAACTCAGATACAAAGCACTGAACGAAACAACAAGCACATTAGTTACCCGTCCGGTAGTATTGCCTGCCAAACTGAATGCCTTTGATCAGGCCAGCGAGGACTTCAGGTTTTCAGCAACCGTCGCCGCTTTTGGGGAGACCTTAAGAAACAGTCAATATATTTCCAGGCTGGACTATAACCAATTGATCGACCATGCTTTAAAAGCAAAGGGCTCAGATCCTTTCGGTTATCGCAGCGAGTTTATACAATTACTTCGCCTGGCTGCTGCGCTTTAAAAGCGTAGCCATTTATTTATCAGACGCTACAAGAAATAAAGACCCGGTATGAGTAAACTGAAACATAGCGATGAATCTCTAATGCTCGCCTACGCTAAAGGAGATATCGGGTCTTTTGAAATTTTATATCGTCGGCATAAAGATGCACTGTATCGATATATGGTTCGGCAGGTGTCTGATAAAGAGCTGGCACACGACCTTTACCAGGAATGCTGGGGGCGAATGATCAAAAGTGCAGCCACCTACGCACCCGATGCTAAATGGAGCACGTGGGCCTATCGCATTGCTCATAATTTGGTGGTCGATCATTTCCGCAGCGTAAAATCTGTGCATGATGAATTCCAAGAAGAGGATGCGGCCAGCGCCACGATGACGCACGCTCCGGATCAGCTTCATGCTCAACACAAACTGGGAGAACAACTCAATAATTGTTTAGCAAAACTCCCTGTGCTTCAGCGAGAAGTCTTTATTCTCAGCCAGGAAACAGACCTGACGCTCGCCATGATTTCAGAGGTTGTTCTGGCCTCGCATGAAGCCGTCAAAACCCGCTTACGTTATGCGCGAAGTGCCCTGCAGAACTGTTTGGCTAAATTCGGGCTGGGGCCTACTGGCACTGCCCATGATTCAGGAAAGTATTCATGAGCCATCTTGATTCTGACGAGGATTTTCTGGATAAGATCTACGCCCAGTCCGCAAAGGAACAACCTCCGGCTGAGCTGGATAAACAGATACTGGAACTCGCCAAAAACCAAGTTCTGCACAAACCGCCAGCCAGCTTCCAGCATTGGCAGCGGCTGGCGTCTCTGGCGGCCGTAATGGTGTTATCGGTGTATTTGTTTTTCGATGTGCGTCATGAACGCCAACACCTGCTGGAAGAGGCCTGGCACCCTGCCCACCGAAGCGCCCTGGAACATGCACCATCCAGCCCTGAAGCAGCCAGTCCTGAGCACTCTGAAGCCGAAAGCAAAGGTGCGCCTCAAAAAGCATTAAAGCAAAAACAAGCGACATCAGACGCTTATCCCGCGATGGAGAGCAGCAATATGGACGCGTTTACTGACGCCATGCCAAAGGTAATGGAACAAACAGAACACAAGCGCTCGTTACGCATGCAAAACAAGCCAGATGCTGCAGAAGCGCTATTCGAAACAGAACAAATCAAGCCATCTGACGCCGCTGAATCGATGCTGCGGGAAATAACCTTGTTACTAGCTGCCGGAAAACAGGAAGATGCCAAAACCCTTTATCTCGATTTTAAACAACGTTTCCCGGACTACCCTGTAGCTGATCAAATCACTCAGGTTTTAGGCGTACCTGCCGATGTACCGCCGCGCAACGGTGATTAGCGTCAAGGGCGAACATTCAGTTGTGCCCTTAGGCATTGAGTTTCCATTCTTCATAACCACCATCCACGCTATAGCATTGCTCGAAGCCTAAACTCGAAAAGTAATCTGCAGCCCCTTGGCTGCTATTACCGTGATAACAGTAAATGATTAAAGGCTGCTGCATATTCGCGGACGCTACCACAGACTGAACATTGTCATTGGTAACATGAATAGCATCTGGAATATGCCCTGCAGCATAGGACTCCGGATCCCTTATATCCAAAAGGGTCACGGATTCTGTTTGGATAAGGGACTGCGCTTGCGCGATAGATATACGTTTATAGCTCATATCACTCTCTGGGTAATGCTCGATTAAACTCTCAGCCTAGCACTTTTCTGCCTTAAGGTCTTTTGCCTTTGGTGCACACGGATTCTAAATAAATCTATGTTTCCAGCAAATAGAGTTTAGTGCCTATACTCTAATAAAAAATTTTAGCGTGATGCAGATCACAATATAATAAACTGCTTATCAAATCTTGGGGGTACATGCCGTATCTTCCTAGTATTAGGCTTTGTTAAGGCCGCCGGTTATGTCTTATCGGAGATAACCCGTTAAGTCTTCTGAACATTTATTTTATTTAAGCAGGTACGCTATGAGCAACGAGTCTTCTATTGTTAAGGAAACACTTAAAGGTAAACGCATTTTCATCACCGGTTGCACTGGATTTTTAGGCAAGGTACTCCTGGAAAAGATCATTCGATCGATCCCCGATGTTGATAAAATCTATCTGCTAATAAGAAACAGCCAACGTTATGCATCCGGCCGGGAACGACTCGAAAAAGAAGTCTTGAGTTCGAGCATTTTTACCCAAATAAAAAGCCTGAAAGAACAAGCATTCTATGAATTTTGTACATCCAAAATTCACGTTATCTCTGGCGAGTTAACAGAAAAACAGTTTGGTCTCGATGAACCGGCGTTTTTAGAACTGGCGGCCAACATTGATGTCATTATTAATTCTGCAGCCAGCGTAGATTTTCGTGAACCGTTGGATCAGGCGCTCAATATCAATGCACTGAGCCTGAATAATATTGTCGAACTGGCAAAAGCAGGCGGTGATCTTCCCGTTGTGCAAGTCTCAACGTGTTATGTTCATGGCCTGCATCAAGGTGATATTTATGAAGAAACGCTTGCCCCATGTCATAAGGAATTACCCAGAAATGCCAAAGGGCAATACCAGGTGGAGGGGCTGATTCAGCGCCTGCAAGCTAAAATAGCAGAAACGGTATCGCCTGAATCAGATCAAGATGCGCGCAAGAAGGCCCTGGTAGATCTGGGCATAGACGTGGCCAACCGCTATGGCTGGAATGACACTTATACCTTCACGAAATGGTTGGGCGAACAATTATTAATTGAAAAGCTTGATGGCGGGGCATTATCCATTGTACGCCCGGCAATTATTGAGAGTACCTTGCGCGCCCCGGTTCCGGGGTGGATAGAAGGTATCAAGGTCGCAGATGCTATTGTCTTTGCTTATGCGCGCGGCAAAGTCTCCTACTTTCCTGCAAACCCGCATGGCGTTATCGACATTATTCCCGCTGATCTGGTTGCGAATGCTGTTATTTTATCAACCGCCAAAGCCTTGCGGACTCCGGGTGAAACACACATCTACCAGAGTTGCAGCAGTAGTTCGAACCCCGTCACTATTGCTGAGTTAAAACGGGCCATGGTGTCCGAAGCGCAAGCCAATTACAAAGCCTATCCAAAACTTTTCAAGATGAAAAAACCTGCTGAAGAATTCACCTTTGTCTCCCGCACTGTCTTCGAGGCATCCATGAGAGCCGCGCAAGTGCCATTGGATTTACTCCAAGAAGTGAAAACCTTATTTGGCGGGAAAAAAGATAAAAATAAACTGCATAAAAACATCGATACAGCCGTCACTTTATCCACCACCTTTTCATTTTATTGCTTCCCTAAATACCGTTTCCATAATGGTAAGTTATTAGCACTGGCAGCAGAACTCGGTGAAAAGACGGATGGCGAATTCGCCGTCGATGCAAGGCTGATCAACTGGCCAGAGTATTTCGGAAAAACCCATTTAAGCGGATTAGAACGCTATGCCATCAATGAGGAGGCTAAAAATACCCTGGTAAAAAAGTCCGAAAAGAGTAAGTCATTTAATCTAGAAGCATCTACCTGAGGTGATTCTGTCACCCTGCCCCAGGCAGGGTGCACCCTCCACGTGCTGCAAAACGAACAGCTATCCGCTTTCCTGTTCGGACAGGTTTTAAATCAGATTCATCTGACTACTCATAATTTCATCATAGGACGAGCCCAAAAACATCACAATCCCATCAACCACGGGTGCGATCTGGCGTTCAATATAGAGCTGATAATCCAGGGCCGATTGCAAACACTCAAGGGGTTCCGGGCCATTGACTGTGTAACAGTACTCTATCCAGCCGCCTCGTTGGTAACGCGATTTTTTGCCGTGCTCCGCAAGCCAGCTTTCGGCTTTTTTAGCCGCTTGAACGTGAGGCGGAATATTTCTTTGATACTCATGCAAGCGCCGTCGTAACCGTTTACGGTAAATAAGCTTATTATCTAACTGGCCTGCCTTGAGCGCGGCGACTAATTCCCTGATGTAGGTTTTATATTCCTTATGCAAGAAGATGCGGTCGTATAACTCTTTTTGACATTCTCTGGCTAACAGCGTCCAGTCGGTTCGAACGGTTTCCAGGCCTTTAAAGACCAGGGAATAAGTGCCTGCGATTGGATCAGAGGCATTAAATTCTTTCGTACAGATCATGCCGGCATAACGCTTTTTAGTCCCCTGATTTGAGCCGCGAATGGTCGGCATAAGAAAGCGCGTGTAATGGTTTTCGTATTCGAGTTCCAGCGCGCTGTCGAGTTGATAGTCTGTTTTTAAAGTGTGTTTCCACCAGCGGTTGACTTTAGTTACCAGGTGCTGACCTATCTGATCGATATCTGGCAATGCATTCTTTAGGTTCAACCAGACGAAAATAGAGTCGGTATCCCCATAAATCACTTGATAGCCTTCTTCTTCAATCAGGCTTTTCGTTTTGAGCATAATCTCGTGACCACGCAGCGTAATAGAACTGGGTAATCGCGGATCAAAGAAACGACAACCTGGCGTACCCATGACCCCATAATAAGAATTCATAATGATTTTAATGGCCTGCGATAACGCGGCATTGGCCTCTTGTTTGGCCTTATCGCGCGCTTGCCATAAATGTTCTATCAGACTCGGCAGAATCGTATTCTGTTTTTTGAAATAAGCGCCCCGATAGCCTTTTGAAAATTCAGACCGGTCATAGGTTTCGGCTAAGTCGGCCGTTCTATTTTGTCTCAAGCGATCCCCTTCAACCAAACCATAAGGGTCGATCAGAAAGGTACGTATAATACTCGGATAGAGGCTCTTGAAATCGAGCACCAGCACATGATCATAGAGCCCGGGTTGGGAGTTCATAACATACCCACCCGGGCTGCCAACACCTTGCGGATTAACAGGTAAATTAGGCGCGACATAACCTTGGCGATGCAAGCGAGGTAAATACTGGTTCTCAAAGGCGGCCACCGAGCCGCCTGTTTTATCCAAGGGCAGCCCGGTGAGACGGGCTCGTTCTATGGCAAAATGAATCAGCCGGGTCTTCTCAAATATCTGCCAGACCAATTCACAGTCAGACAGGTTATACGCTGCAAGGGCTGGCTTATCTGCTCTAAAAAGCCGCAGAATTTCATCGCCACGGTCATCCGGGTCATCAATGCGTTTTCCCTTACCCAACAAGGCCTGGGAAACAAACTCCAGCGAGAAGCTCTCGAAGTGGTAACTGGCAGACTTGAGCGTATCGATACCGTCTAAAACAGCCCGCCCCGGCACCAGCACAAAATAATGCTCATCATTATTCGGGCTTGTGCGCCATTCTACAGGCTCTCTGTTACGACCAATATTCAGCTTAAGACCATAACGCTGACAGGCCTGATCCAGCACACGAAGGTCAAAATTAATGCAGTTCCAGCCTATCAATATATCCGGGTCTGCTTTTTCCAGCCACGAAATAAAGCGGATTAGCAGCTGCCTTTCATCGGCAAGCATTTCCCACTGAAGATGGCTGATATCCATTGGGGATTGCATCTCAGAATCATCGCCAATCATAAAAACGTGTTGCGCATCTGCGGTAAACACCGCAATGGAGAGAATTTGGTTCGACGGGTAAGCCGTTTCGATATCAAACGAGGCCAACGTAAAATCAGGCTGGTAGTCTGTTGCTTTTATCGATGCGTTACTGACATAACTGAAATGTTCATGCGGGCAGGTCTGATCACTTATTACCGACATCGAGGCCGTGATAAAACGCTCCATCAGATAGCGATCGACGGTTCGCACATCGGCTTCCAAGGGCTCAATACCCTGCTCTTTCAGAATTCTAGCTGCCTGGTGCAAGTGTCTTTGCTGCGAAAAATAAAACCCGGTGACCGGTTTTTGCTTAAACGAATTCAGCTCAAGGTCTCTGGTGCGATAATTCACCCCGCCAAGAAGTTTACTGGCGTTTTCGACCTGTTCCGTTTCAACAAAAAAGATCCCTTCCTGGCTCTTTTGTTCAAGTAACAACGGCCCCGAGGCAGTATGTAACCAATACCTCAGCAGCAACCCTTCATGAGTATCCTTCCATTGTCGGGTCAGTAAAAAACCATCTATTTGATTCATGAAGCGAGTATCTTGAGAATAACTATTTAAATAGCATTTTTATGAAAGAGGAAGGGCCATCGCTAGCAGAACGTTCACCTTGACTTGTCGCTTGCATTTAAGGCTCATCTTACTTTCTCTTCGTATCTGGAAATGGTTTTACCCTGGCGATTTCTGCTTTTAAGCGTCGCTGATACTCGTCCTTATCTTCTATCGAACTTAATTCGGCATAGATACGTTTTAAATCGTCTTTATAACGTTTGAGTTTGTCAGCATCGGAACGCGTGAAGAACGCATAGGCCTGGGTAGAGTAACCGAAACAACATAATAGCGGTAATAGCAGCAAAGACAGATTAAAACAGAAAAACACCACTACCCAATTCAACAAACCTTTCATGGTGATGCGGTATTGAAAAGGTATTTTTAAGGCATTTGGCCAGGCCCGAAGATTAGCGCGGAAGTTACCCCAGGCTTCGGCGCGATTAAGCCGCTTTGGACGAAACATCGCCCAGATATCATAGGATTTTCGGTTATCCAGAGTCAGACGCATTTGCTTCTCGCATTCATACTTCAGGTAAGGCTTTACGCTTGATTTTTCCTACTCAATATTCTGCACTTGCTCTCGCATTTGTTCGATAAGTACTTTCAAATCCACGGCAGCACGCGTGGTTTCTGTCACAATTGATTTAGAGGATAAGGTATTCGCCTCCCGATTGAGCTCCTGCATCAGGAAGTCAAGACGGCGGCCGACCGGTTCTTTCTTTTTAAGTACGCTTCGCACTTCTACCAGGTGCGCATCCAGGCGATCAAGCTCTTCGGCGACATCGGTTTTTTGCGCCAGCATTACCATTTCCTGCTCCAGACGCTCTTTATCAAGTTCAACCCTGGCGTCTTGAAAACGCTTCTGAATTTGCTGGCTTTGTTTTTCTAAAATCAAGGGAAGCTCGGCTCGTACCTGCTGAATAATCTCGCTCATCGCCGCCAGCCGGGTATCAAAAAGCGGGGCTAACTGGGCACCTTCACGCAGGCGGTTTTCATGGAGTATGCTCAGGCAGGCATCAAATGCTTCAACGCAGGCATCACTGAGTACCTGTTGATCTTGCGACTGGGTCGCAATCACCCCTGGCCATTGCAATAAGGCCAAGGGATCGATAGGAGCCAGTTGATGAAAATGCTCTTTAAGCTGCGTGTGCGCACCACTTAATGCGTTCAAGGCAGATTCATTTAACAACAGCCCCTGGCTGCCGTCTAATGCGGGTTGCCACTTAAGCATGCCATCTATTTTTCCTCTGGAAAGGTACCGACGCATGACATTGCGCAGCCTGGGTTCCGCTTCGCGAAACATATCGGGCAATTTTAAATTCGGCTCCAGGTAGCGATGATTTACGCTCCTGACTTCCCATGTCAGGCTGCCTCCGGCTACTTTTTGTTCTACCCGGGCAAAAGCAGTCATGCTTTTAAGCATCGTTCTCTCCTATTACATGATTACCAGTGTTGTTTTTCATAAATTTTAAAAAGGCTCTAAATTCTACGCCTTAGCTACTTAGAAACCTACCTTTTAAATGCTAAACTCCCGATCCCTTTTTTTCTACGTTTGAAACTAAACATTCCACAAACAAACAGGATTGCACCATGAGACCAAGTGGACGCCAACTCGACCAGGCTCGCGACATTAAAATCACCCGTCATTACACCAAACATGCTGAAGGTTCAGTATTGATCGAATTTGGTGACACCAAAGTGATTTGCACCGCATCAGTAGATGAAAAAGCCCCGCCCTTTATGAAAGGTACCGGCAAAGGCTGGGTCACGGCAGAATATGGCATGTTGCCGCGCTCAACGGGCTCCCGCATGCTGCGTGAAGCAGCCAAAGGCAAACAGACAGGACGTACTGTCGAGATTCAGCGTTTAATCGGTCGGGCACTGCGTGCTGCAGTCGATCTTGAAGCTTTGGGCGAACGCACGATACAAATCGACTGCGATGTCATTCAGGCCGATGGCGGCACAAGAACCGCGTCCATTACTGGCGGCTGTGTTGCCTTAATTGATGCACTGAAGACGCTGGTTGATTCAGGCAAATTAACCAGCCTGCCCCTGAAACAAAAGGTGGCCGCCATTTCTGTCGGCATTTATAACGGCGAACCCGTTCTTGATCTGGATTATCCCGAAGATTCCGCCGCTGAAACAGATATGAATGTGGTTATGACGGATCAGGGTGGCTTTGTTGAAATTCAAGGTACGGCTGAAGGCGAGACCTTTAATCAAGATGAATTCAACGCGATGCTGGCGCTGGCGAAGAAAGGCTTGAATGAAATTTTTGCTTTGCAGGAAGCCGCTTTGGCTAAGTAGTTTATCGCGGCCTCATTGATGTGTTCACTAAGCTTGTCGAAGTGCTAAAGAACGGGACCCGAGGTTCACCTTTCTTCAGCGCTTAAACAAGCTCAATGAACCTTAGATGTTCTAAGTTCGATACGCTCAATAAATAAAAAGCCTACATGAAAATATCATAATCCATCACTAAGGGAGCGTGATCTGAAAAACGGGTATCTTCATCGATAAAACCATCTTCAATAAGATTCTTCATCAGTTGCGTGGTGATCTGATAATCGGTTCGCCAACCTGCATTCTTACGCCAGCCCTTAGCCCATTCCGGCCACCAGGTATACTGGTTCTTTTGTACATTGATCTGCCGAAAAGCATCAATATAACCAAACTCATCAAAGACCTTATCGAACCAAGCCCGCTCATGCGCCTTAAAACCACTCACATCCATTTCATGGTATTTTTTACTGGCATCCATGACTTGATGCGCCGAATTGAAACTACCTGCAAAAATAAACTGGCGGCGTTTACGCAGGGTTTTTTCCAGGTGCGCCATGAAGGCATCCTGGAAGGCATCTTTATCTGCCTGTTTTTCAGGGCGGCCTAATGCATTGGGTGCGAGCATAGACGCCACGCTGACATTTTCAAAATCTGCCTGAATAAAACGCCCCTCGGTATCTGCCGGGCCATAAGCAAAACCATACATTATTGCCTTGGGGAAATGTTTAGTATAAATACCTACCCCTCCATCCTCAGGATTTTCGGCATCAATAAAATACGCCTGATAACCTTCGGGATGATAGATTTCATCATCAAAATCGTAGACCTTGCCCTGCAAATCCTGAATACACACCACGTCGGCATCAATTTCATGCATCCAGTCAAAAAAACCGTGTTCGGCTGCACGTTTTAAGCCGTTTACATTAATAGATACTACTCGCATAACTGCCTCTTCATTAATTTGCGTGGTATGATACTTGTTTCACATATTTTGAAAAGAAAAACACTGTAATATTTGACGATCTTAGGCACCATTAATGCTCGAAAATTCAACTTTAAAGCCCCACCAGCGTGATTTTATACGTTTTGCCATCCAAAAAAATGTTCTTAAGTTTGGTGAATTCACCCTGAAGTCAGGCCGTATCAGCCCTTATTTTTTTAATGCGGGTTTATTCGATGATGGCGAATCCTTAGCCAATCTGGGCGCATTTTACGCGCAAACGCTTGTAGATTCAGCTATTCCTTTCAATGTTCTTTTCGGTCCTGCCTATAAAGGAATCCCTTTAGGTGCTGCAACCGCCGTCAGCTTGTCGACAATTCATCGGCACAATGTGCCCTTTGCGTTCAACCGCAAGGAAGCCAAGGCTCATGGCGAAGGTGGAACACTTGTAGGCGCACCGCTTTCCGGAAAAGTAATGATCATCGACGATGTCATCACCGCAGGCACCGCTATCCGTGAAGTCATTGGTATCATACAAGCAGCCGGAGCAGAACCAGCAGGCGTTATCGTTGCGCTGGACCGACGAGAAAAAGGCCAGGGCGAGCTGTCTGCCATCCAGGAAGTGGAACGTGACTTTAATATTCCGGTGCTCAGCATTGTTAACTTAACTCAAGTATTAGACTACATTCGGGATGATGCAAGTTTATCCACATATGCATCTGCTATTTCGCAATATCGTTCACAATACGGCATTATCTAACTTAATTGGATCGAATCCAGTGCCGAAGTCAGGCACTGGCATCGATCAGCAAAGAAACACCTACCAGAATGGTCACGATTTCAAAACAGCGTTTCACCAGTTTATTGCCTTTCGCCAAAGAAAGATGAGCACCCAGGTAACCTCCGAGCAAGGCGCCCAACACCAGAGGTAAAACCCAGGCCCACATGACAGGCGTCAGCATCGCTAGGGTGACCGCACCAAAACCGTTCCAGAACATACCCACCAGAATCAAGGTATAGGCTACCGCTCGCTGGTAATCCAGCCCATACCATCGAACCAGCCAGAGCGTGACAAATA
>JBFHPN010000026.1:0-11321 GCA_041592735.1 Oleiphilaceae bacterium
GCTGAGACTCACCAACGATGCAAAGCGAGCGCTCATGTCCTATGACTGGCCTGGCAATGTTCGAGAACTAGAGCACCTACTAAGCCGTTCTGCATTAAAAGCTATTGCTGAGCAGGGTCGAGCCAAGCGTTCTATTATCATTGATACAGAGCACCTGGATCTGCCTGCAACAAGCCCTGCATTGCACAAAACCAACCCGATCAAAGCAAATGGTGATTGTTCGTCCATTCAAGTTCCTCTCTCGGGAAATCTTAAAGACGCCCTTGATCAGTTTCAGCGAGATTTCGTGGAAGCGGCACTGGAACGGCATAATGGCAATCAGGCCGCGGCCGCACGCGAGTTGGGCGTCAACAGAAGCAACTTTTATCGGCTATTGAAACGGCTGGAATGTTCGGCATAACAGCCCCGTCACACCCTGGTTAAGCCCCGTAACGAAAACTGCATGATAAACAGCGCCTGCTGCTTTTTAATATTCAAACTGTGTTTTTTCATCACTAACTTTATCCATACGAATGCGCTATTTGCAGATCATTTGTGCTAGAATCCGCTGCTTATTTTTATGGCAGGCACATATTTTCTGGAGAGGATGCATTCATGGATGCCATTTATGCCGTGATTCTGGGGTTAATCCAGGGAATCACTGAGTTTTTGCCAATATCCAGCTCTGGGCATTTAGTTTTGATGCCTATTTTTACCGGTGAAGCGGATCAAGGTGTTGCCTTTGATTTAGCGGTGCATCTGGGCACTTTACTGGCGGTTATTCTTTACTTCAGACACGACGTAAGCACCTTACTAAAAGATGGTGTCGCCTCCATCGTGCAGCGCCAGCATGTCGGCCAAAGTCGACTAGCCTGGTCAGTCGCCATGGGGACCATCCCGGCGGGTCTGGCAGGTCTGGCGCTACTTGATCTCATCGATACCCATCTTCGATCTCCGGCGGTGATCATGATGACAACGCTAATTTTCGGACTGCTACTCGGCTTTGCTGATTTCACTGCAAAACAGACCCGTACAATTCAAGACATTAAGGCCAAGGATGTTCTCATCATCGGTCTGTTTCAGGCTCTGGCACTGGTACCGGGCACCTCCCGCTCAGGCTCTACCATTACAGCGGGCCTTTTATTGGGCCTTACCCGAGAAGCTGCATCACGATTTTCCTTTTTATTGGCTATCCCGATTACCTTACTGGCCTCAGGAGTCAAAATCCTTGAGGTGGCCAGAGATGATCAGATACTGATTGACTGGATGGCATTTGCCATCGGCAGCCTGACGTCGTTCCTTACGGCCATGCTGGCCATTCACTTTTTCCTGAAATGGTTAAACCTTTTCGGCATGTGGCCTTATGTGATTTATCGAATCATATTAGCTGTCGTTATTTATATTTTAATTTTGAATTAGCAGGTTTTTTATGTTGCTTCCAGCCTTAGCCATCCTCGGCGGATTTATCTTGTTAGTGTGGAGTGCCGACCGTTTTGTCGAAGGCGCCGCAGCGGTCGCCAAACACATGGGGCTGCCTTCTTTGCTGATTGGCATGGTGATTGTCGGATTTGGTACCTCTGCACCGGAAATGGTCGTCTCTGCAATGGCGGCAGCCGACGGCAATCCTGCGCTGGCCTTAGGTAACGGCCTGGGTTCCAACATCGTTAATGTCAGTCTGATCCTTGGCGCAACGGCCTTGATTGCGCCGATCATCGTCAATTCGAAAATCATCCAGAAAGAAATACCTCTGCTGATGGCCTTGAGCTTACTCACCGGTTTCTTTTTATGGGATTTATCACTCACCTTTATTGAATCCCTCATCCTGTTATCCGGTTTTTTCATACTGATCGGCTGGTCGATTTATACTGCGCTCAATAACAAAGGCGATATTCTTGAAAGCGAAATAGAAAAAGAACTGGCCGAGCATGCCATGACCCTGGGAAAAGGCCTCTTTTGGCTAATTGTCGGCTTGGCAGTATTGATCGGAAGTTCACGTATTCTGGTTTGGGGCTCCGTTGAAATCGCCGTCTTACTTGGGGTAACAGATCTGATCATCGGCTTAACCATCGTTGCCTTGGGCACGTCTTTGCCGGAGCTGGCGGCATCGATTATTGCGGCACGCAAAGGAGAGCACGATATTGCCATCGGTAATGTCATCGGTTCGAATATGTTCAATTTATTGGCGGTTATCGGTATCGCCGGGGTGATTGAACCCATGCACCAGCTTGAACCCGAGGTACTATGGCGTGACTGGCCGGTGATGACAGGTTTGATGGCCTTATTACTGGTCCTTGCATTCAGTATTGGTAAAGAGCATAAAATTACCCGTTTTGGGGGGGGTATCCTGCTAAGTACCTACATAGCCTATAACGCATATCTGGTTCATTCGATCGCGGGAGTTTAACGACAAGTGCTGTTAAGAATTACTGTTTTTCTTATCATTCTGCTGTCCTTCGGTTGCAGTGAGCAACCAGGGATCGTCAAGCTTTCTGGAAGCGCCCAGGGCACGACCTGGAACATCAGCTACTGGACAACCGGAAATACTGAGCCTGAATTGCTCCGGCAATCTATTACTGAAGAACTGGCGAGAATAGATAAACTGCTATCGAATTATCGGGATGACTCGCATATCTCCTTTATCAATCAGCAGCAGACACTTGATAGCATCAACATCGATCCCGAATTAGCCTATTTAATTGAACAAGCACGCAAGGTCACCATCGCCAGCAAGGGCTGCTATGATCTGACCATCAAACCCCTGTTTTCGCTTTGGGGCTTTAGCGGGCAGTCACTAACGATCCCTGAACCTTCAGAGATCAGCGATACCATGGCTTCTATTGGTATAAATAAAATTCAAATCCATGAAAATCATCTGCAAAAGACAGTCGCAACAACCCACATCGATATTTCCTCTATCGGGCAAGGTTACAGTGTCGCCAGATTGGCATCATTATTGGAAAAAAACGCTATCACGGATTACCTGGTCGAGATAGGCGGCGAGCTTCAGACCCGCGGACAAAAGCCCAATCATCAACCATGGCGCATTGCCATAGAGCGTCCTGTCCCCAACGCTCAGGGATTCCAAAAAGTTGTCACATTAGAGACCACGGAACCCACGGCAATCATGACCTCTGGTACATATCGGCACTATTTCGATCAGGACGGCAAACGCTATAGCCATATTCTTGATGCGCGAACGGGTAGCCCAGTCACTCATGCTACGGTTTCCGTCACGGTTATTGCCCCCGATCCGACTATAGCTGATGCCTGGTCTACCGCACTGCTATGTCTTGGTTCTGAGGCAGGGCTGTCAGTTGCCAATGAACAAGCACTGGCTGTGCTGTTTATTGACCAGAAAGACAATACGCTTGAGGAATTAAGTTCTGAGGCGTTTAGCGCAATGAAAGGAATTAAGGTTGAGTAAATGGTCTTTGGGTGGATCAGACTCTGAGTATACCAAAGCCTGATCCTGCCCCATTACGAAGACCAAGCTGAATCAGCGATGCATCAACAAGTAGTCAAACGCGGCCAAAGAGGCTTTGGCACCTTCGCCCATGGCAATGACTATCTGCTTATAAGGGACAGTTGTCACATCACCACAGGCAAAAATCCCTGGCTCCGAGGTTCGGCCACGTTCGTCTATGATCACTTCCCCATATTTACTCAAATCGACCACATCGTGTAAAAATGAACTATTCGGCACCAACCCTATTTGAATAAAGATACCCGAGAGCTCTTTAAACTGTACCTCACCTGTCGCTCTGTCTTCATATTCTAAGGCGGTGACTTTGCCGTTATCCGCAATAATACGTTTTGTCGCCACGTTTTTCAGGATAGTAATATTGTCACGTGCTTCTGCCTGCTTAACCAGCACGCTGTCTGCCTTGAGGGTTGGCATAAATTCAAAGACCGTCACCGACTTAACAATGCCCGCCAGATCAAGCGCAGCTTCTATGCCTGAGTTGCCACCACCGACAACCGCCACATCTTTCCCTTTGAAAAAGGGGCCATCGCAATGCGGACAGTACGCCACACCATTACCAATATTTTCTTTTTCGCCAGGAATGCCCAACTCTCTCCATTTCGCTCCCGTGGCGATAATCAGGGTTCTGGACTCTATGACTTCGCCTGAACTCAAATGAATACGTTTGATCTCGCCTTTTTCCACATCTGTTACTTTGAGGCCAGACTTAATGGTAATTTCGTAATCATCCATATGCCCTTGAAGTGCATTCGTTAACTCTGGTCCTGTTGTCTTTGAAACTGAAATCAAATTTTCGATACCCATGGTATCTTTTACCTGGCCACCAATACGATCAGCGATCATGACAACCTTTAGGCCTTTGCGCGCACTATAAATAGCCGCTGCAACACCTGCCGGGCCACCACCTATCACCGTCACGTCCTGCAAAGGCAGAGCGGGTTTGTCCGCTTTAACGCTGATAGGGTATTTCTGGATCAACTTTTCCAGCAATACCGCCTGGTCTATTTTACCATTCGCAAAAACCTCACCATTCAGATAAACCGACGGGACGCCTTGTATGCTTCGATCTTCAATTAACTTAGGGTACAAGCCGCCATCAATCATTTCTGTCTTGATTAACGGGTTTAGCAGGGCAAATTGATTAAGCACCTGAACGACATCCGGGCAATTATGACAACTCAGGCTGATAAACACTTCAAAATTTAATTCTTCCCGGACCGCCTGGACCATGGATTGAATACTTTCATCCAGTTTTAAAGGAGTACCCGATGCATTCAGCACCGCCAATACCAAGGAGTTAAATTCATGCCCCCCTGGAATACCTGAAAAACGGATACCGGTATCCTGACCATCTGCCTCCAGCAAGAAGCTGATCGGGCTGCGTAAATCAGAAGATTGGTTACGCTCAATCATGTCGATCTTTTCAGACACACTTGCGAACTTAGTCAAAAAATCAACCAGCTCTGCACGCTTTGGATGTTCACCTGCCTGCAAAACCAGTGTCACTTTGTTTTTCATACCAGCGGTATATGTTTTTAATGCGGATAAAATATCATTGTTTAACATGGTTTTGCCTCTTTCATACTGTCTTAAAAAACCCCAGCAAGCTGGGGTTTTTGTGAATTGCCATTGCCTGTATTCAGATTTAGATTTTTCCAACCAGATCAAGGCTTGGTGTCAATGTCGCCTCACCTTCTTCCCAAGCAGCCGGGCAAACTTCACCATCGTGGCTGGCGACATACTGTGCTGCTTTGACTTTACGCAACATATCTTTGGCAGAACGACCAATGCCCAGATCATGAATTTCTGCTACTTTAATAATTCCCTCGGGATCAGCTAAAAATGTGCCTCGCAGAGCCAAACCTTCTTCTTCAATCATCACATCGAAGCCGCGTGTGATGATGCCTCGTGGGTCACCTAACATCGGGTATTTAATTTTTCCGATCGCCGCACTGCTGTCGTGCCAGGCTTTGTGCACAAAATGGGTATCGGTTGAAACGGCATAGACTTCTACGCCTAATTTTTGTAACTCATCATAGTGCTTAGCCATATCTTCGAGTTCAGTGGGACAAACGAAGGTAAAATCTGCAGGATAAAATAGAAAAATAGACCACTTCCCTTTTACATCTTCAGAGGTGATGGTTTTGAATTCACCATTATGGAATGCTTCTGCTTTAAATTCAGGAATGCTTTGATTAATTTTAGCCATGATGTTTAGATCCTTTTTCTATGGAATAGTTAGTGTAGATAACCAAGCAATTAACAAATTATTCAATTTTGCTCAGCGACAGATGCATGGTAACGTCGGTCACTGATACAATAAATTTAAATAAATTGAAGATGACATTCTAAAAAATCGAATAACCTTGTGAGCCTTCAGATGATTTCCTTGAAACAACTTCGCTATGCACTCGCCGTCGAAAAACACCTGCACTTCAAAAAAGCCGCAGATGAATGTGCTGTCTCACAATCCGCACTCAGTACGGCACTAAGCGAACTGGAAAAACAGTTAGGCATACAAATCTTCGAACGTGACAACAAAAAAGTGCTTATAACACCCATTGGACAGGCCATTTTGACCAAGGCAAAAACCATCCGCACAGAAGTTGATGACCTTTATCAGTTAGCCAGAAGCCACAACGAGCCATTAAGTTATCCGATGACACTCGGCATCATTCCGACTATTGGCCCTTACCTGCTTCCCAAAGTGCTCCCCAGATTACGTCGGGAGTACCCGGACTTTCCCTTAAGAATTTTGGAAGAACAGTCGCATATATTGGTTGATAAAGTTCGCAATGGTGAAATCGACACTGCCATATTGGCCTTGCCTTTTGCGCATGACGGCCTGCTTTCTTTTGAGTTTTGGCAAGAAGATTTCTACTGGATTACCCAACATGATGATATTCAGGCAAAACGCTCCGATATCAGCAGTGATGAGATTAATCATGCGCAACTCATGCTGTTAAAAGACGGGCACTGTTTGAAAGATCACGCCTTGTCTGCATGCAAGCTCCAACCCGGAGAAACCAATCAAACCTTTGGTTCCAGCAGCTTAAATACGCTAATCCAAATGGTGGCAGGCAAGATGGGAACCACGATAGTTCCCGAAATGGCGCTGGATCAATTAATCTCCAACAGCACAGAGTTACAAGCAGTGCATTTAAACGAGCCAAGCCCCCATAGGCGTATTGCCTTTATCATCCGTCCCAATTATGCCGGCGTCAGCAACATTGAACGACTGATTAAGCTGTTCAATGAAGAGCTTAAGCATTTTTTCCGCCAAACAACAAAACCGAACAACTGAACTACCCTTTCATGAGCAGTTCGTTTTTCCGATAGTGGTCTAAACTTAGAGTCATTGATTTTTAGATAGCAACGGTAAATTTCATGTTTCGACTCTCAGATCGAGATAAATGTGCGAGCAGCTGGTTGATGGCAACGACACTATCCTGTCTTTGCTCAAGCCAGGCTTATGCCGGAGAAGCCGTTACGCTTGGTGCCTCGCTTCAACTGATACTGATGTTATGTCTGCTACTGATGACGTTTGCCATCGGCCTGTTGATCTATTTCAATAATAAGTTTTACAAAGAAAAAGTGCAGTCGGAAAAAGAATACGCTCTTTTGTCTGAAACGCATGATGCCTTACTAAGTCAAAAGCATCAGTGGCTCGAACAGGAGAAGTATTTATTACAACACTACGAATCCCTTGAAAATCGCTTGAATGCCAGAACAGAAACCGTTAACAAGGTTAATTTTGATCTGACCAAAACACTCGAACACGCACAAAATTCAGACTATCTGTTAACCTCTCTTCATCGAGCGATCAATGACAGCGCTTTGTACGTCATTATTATCGACAAACATTACCGTATTTGTTTTATCAGCCAGGCACTGCTCGATTTTATTGGCCTAAACGCAGTGGACGTTCAGAATCAGCCTTTACGTCAACTGGAAAAAAGCATTTGTCTGCCGGAAATGGCGCCCAGTGAGTTAGTGTTAAATTCGAAAGGTCGATTCAATACATCCTTAAAATGCCGGGACAAGCAGGAAAAAATGCATGTTTTGCCTGCCAGCATCTCTCTTACCTGGTCAACACAAAAAGAAATTCTGCATTATGTTTTATTGATTGAACCGCAGCTAGAAACCGAGCGGCAATCTGAGACAGCCGACTCATTGACACTGGAAGAACACTGATCCAAACCGTCTGTAGTCTGATTATAAAAAATAAAAGCCCGGCATAGTCACCTATGCCGGGCCTCGCGTAATATGAAAAGCGTTTAAAAAAGTGCGTCTTAGTAAAGTAAAAACTCTTTAAATTGACCACGCATACAGTGATTCGATGCCATAGATGAGGAATAACCGCCGGCGTTTATCAGCACAAGATAACGCTGATCTGTCAAATCCGGTAATTTCGCATTTTCAAACCACACGTCCAATGCTTCATTAATATTTCCTACAACATTGACACTCGCCGACACCTCGCCTTGCAAGCGCAAAGCAAGAGGCTGGAACGGCAATTGATAATAAGCCGGCTCAGGAGCAATATTAAAACCCGCATCCACACCAACAAAATCGACACCGTTTTTTCGTTCCTGAAAGGTCTTGGAAAGCAACAGAATGCCCGCATCCTTCACGATGAAATCGCCCGGCTCTATTTCTATCATAAGCTCACGCCCGCCAAACTGGCGCTGCAATACTTGCGCCCAGGCATTAAGATCCAAGGGTTCATCAGAAGCGATATGCGGAACACCTAAGCCACCTCCGACATTTACCGTTCGAACATCTTTAGCCTGATCCACGAACCACAAACACTGCTCTATGACACTTTCCCATTGGGGTAACTGTTCATTCAGATAACCACAACCGGTATGAAAGTGAATTTTGCTTACCGTCAAGCCGTACTGTTTGGCAAGCTCTAACGCTTCAGCAAACTCGCTGCGGTAGATACCAAACTTAGTCGTCAACTTACCTGCATATTGCAATTTATCGTTTGCTGCCCGGCTGACACCACTTGCGGGGTTTATCCGAATACCGATTTCGGATCCAGGCTTTAACTCACCCCAGGTTCTAATGGCATGCAAGGAATCGCAATCCATAAACAAACCATCAAAACGCGCGAGCATCTGAACATCGTTATGCGACAAGCTGCCAGCCGTAAATGAAATGTCTTCAGGTCGAAAACCACAGCTCACCGCATGTTCCACTTCTTGAGGAGAACAGGCATCAATTCCACATAGCGCTTTTTGCTTTAGCAGCGTAAGCAGTGGGACAAACCGATTCGCTTTCATGGCATATAGCAAGCGATGTCTGCCTGCCAGGCCGTTATTATCCAGTGCCGTTTTAATACGTTGTATATTGTTTTCAATTCGATTGATTGAATAAACAAAAGAAGGAGTCCCAAACCGGGCAGCCAGTTTTTCTACTTCATGACCCGCAAAGAACAGGCTCCCGTTCTGATAGCAGAGATCTGCTCTCTGCCACCAGAAGGATGATTGAAGTAAGCTTGTGCTGTCTGCCGAACGGGTTTCATGAGAAACAGTCGTCAGGGCATTTTCCATCTCAGCGAGCCCGCTTGGTCATCAGCTTTTTTTGCACAGGAACGATATCCAGGCGACCGCCTATCCATCCGCGGCAGGAATCGCTACCACAAGAACAGGGAAAGGTCTTGAATAAGTGATCTTCCGTTTCAGCATAATCCATGTATAAGTAATCGCCTTCGGATATGTCTTTGAGCGCGGTAACCGTCATTGTCGCCATATTCAGGGATATATTGGGCTCACATGAATGAAGGAAGTAACCCGAAAAATGCGGATCAAATAAATGCTCCTTTGGAGAAATTTGCAATGTATGCTGACGGATATCATCCACCACTTCACCGGCCATTTTTGCGATGACCTCACCTGCTTTGAAAGAACGGTAACTGACAACACCAAGACCCGTCATTTCATCTTTAAACACAACACTAAAATCAGTAGATTGAGGAAACAGAGGGTCGTTCCCGAATCTGGCAGGATAAAGCATTTACATATACTCCAATTATAAAAGGAAAGGAAAGCAAGAATACTGGCTGCATATTTTCTGAACGAATATGGCGTTGCCAACGAGCGATTTATACTGCTAAAACTGTTTTTCAACAAGCAATATTTTTTTATTAAGACTACATATAAACATAAAAAACTTTTTGATCAAACCCCAATAAACCCAAATTCTGGCTTTTTTAACGCATTAAATGCTCACCTTACAGATAAGAATAAACATAAAAATACACAAAAAATTACTTTTTACAGGTCATTTTTTAATCTAAATTTACCATCCAAACCTTAAAAATGAGACATTCATCACAAGTTAACAGTTATTTACATTTCTAATTCTTATCGTTCGCCCCATAAAAATAATAGTCAGGAAGTGCGTTATGAAAAATCATCTTAAATCTCTCTTACCCACCCTAATAATCTCTGCCTCACTTTCCAGCCTTTCACTCAACAGCCATGCCGCGATCATTGATTATGGCCATTATTTTTCAGATAGTGTCAGCGGCCTGGACTGGCTGGACGTCACCCGGAGCGTCAATCGATCCTATAACGATGTATACAACCAGCTCACACCTGGAGGAGATTTTGAGGGCTGGCGGTATGCAACAAGCGTGGAATTCAACCAACTTGTTTCAAGGTGGACAGGTATTTCACCCAGTGCGATTGGCCGAACCGTAACAACAGGCACAAGCCCCTCTGTTGACGGCTTGGTCACATTATTCGGAAGCACCCTGGATGCTCGCTGGATCAGTGCTTATGGACAAACCTGGGATCAACAGAGAGGCTATGACGAAGGCGAGGGCCTGGATTTTACGCTAGGCATACTGAGCGACTTCGCCAACAATAACAGCAACCAGAGACTGGTCGCCTCGCTCTGGGATAACGAGAAGAGCGGCGCAGCTATCGACTTTTATAATGATAGCCACCGAACTTTATTTGTAGATGACAAACAACCCGACATTGGCTCATTTCTGGTGCGCCAAAGCCAGATTCAACAGGCCCCTAGCGGGGCAATTGGTAATGGACCGGTTCAGGTATCCGAACCCGGTAGCTTGATACTGATTGCGATTGGATTATTGGGTATTGGCAGTTCTCGTCTCAGAAAAAAATATCCCAAGGCTCACCAATAATGAATGTCAGATCCTGGCAGAATCTCTCGCCGGGATGACTTGCGAACTGTTGGGAGGCTTCTATGCTTAGAGATAGAACCTTATAACCTGAACAGGACGCAGACTATGATGGATGAAAAAGACATCAATCGCTTGCTGATGAAATATCATCAGCTACTAAAAACCGCCAACCGTGAGCATATTAATCCGGAAATTGAAGAACTTAACATTGAGGACCTTCAGCCGATGGTACAGCTGGTCGCTAAAAGCCGAGCCGCATACCTTAAATACAGCTTTAATCTGGGGAAACAATACTTTAACAAGGAAGGGTATCCAACACCCGATGAACTTAAAACACTCAAAACACTGCGTTTACGCTTTTCCGAACTGGCTGATGCCGCCCAGGCATTTGAAACCTCTATTCAGCGAGGCTATCTGGACATACAACTCGGGGCCGGCAAACCAGCAGGCTAATGTGGAAAGCTATAAGGTCTTCAATCTTGGGCGCAAAATAAGTTGATTCGCTGCCTGATCAATCGAGAATTCGTATTTGTTCAAAATATTCATGCCAAGCAAGCCATCATATTTAAAGCTTGGCAAATCCATCACAACCATTTCTATGTCCGTCAAGTTTAAACCGCCCATCTGCAAACTACGCAAGGTTACCAGACGCCCTTTTGCCTGACCATTTGCCGTATTCATGGAGATCAGATCTCC
>JBFHPN010000027.1:0-11310 GCA_041592735.1 Oleiphilaceae bacterium
ACACACTGCAAGTTAAGCTTCTCGGCCTGAATGGCCATATTTTCTTTAGTGAGAAAAAGATTTAGTGCCCCATGGTCACACATCAGGCCGCCCCACGCATAACCTAAGCCATCAAAAGAGAGCGAATACTCACCCGATGATTGCTGAAGATGATAAGAGAAGGCCAAATCATGTATAGGAGGTAGCGTTTTTTCGGCAATTTTCCAATTCATTTCGCTGACTTGAATGTCGCCGGATACGGTGCTTATTTCCAAATCTTCAAAGTTGATCCAGGCCCTTACGCTGGCTTCAATATTCTGAATACTGAGTTGCTGCCATTCATAGATACTCATTAATTCACCGAACAGCTCAGAGGAACGCGCTTCCAGGTATAAAGTGCCTTTGAAGGGGGGCGCTGCAAATAAGTCACGCCCCTGAAGCGAAAAATTTAGTAAGGGCTTTTGACCTCTGGTTTCCAGTATCTGGCCACTGGCAAAGAGTTGATTGTCTTGATAATTAACATTAAGAGTAGGCAATCGAAGGGTTCTTTTAGTGCCATTATGTTTATAAATAGTGGTTTGAATGTTTTTTAAATTTATCCTGGTACCATTAAACAGCGCAATAATGGAGCGCCAGGATTGATCACTGGATTGCGCTTCATTATTGGGGCTGATGCTGTATGAGTCATTGTCAATTTTTTCGAGCAGAACAAACCAGCCACCGTCCTGATCCTGTTTAAATGTCAATTCAGCTTGTTCAATCAGTACGCTCTCAAAGCGGGGGCTCAAGGTTATTAGACTAGACCAAAAGGCAAATTGTAATCGGGCATGTTCAAAATATAAGGGCTCAGATCCATGAACTTTAATATGATGAATATCAAGTACAGGATTAAGCGCTTCCCATCTTGACGTAAAGTTACCGATAGTGACGGGGTAGTTTAATTGAGAACTAAGATACTGCTCTATCTCCTCTGTGTATTCCGGCAACATATTCAGAATAAACCGGCATGCCAGCACATAGACAGCTATCAAAAAAAGAAATAGGATAGATAAGGATTTAATTATTGTTTTAAAAGCGGACAAACATCGATTAAGCACAAGATCACACTAACACCACATCAAACTGCCCTTGATTATACATAACTTCCACCTGAAACTTTATTTGCTTACCTATAAAGGTTTCAAGATCTGCCACATTGTCTGATTCTTCATCAAGTAATCGATCAATCACACTTTGCGATGCCATCACCAGGTATACCTGCGCATCATAGGCACGATTGACTCTGAGTATTTCTCGCATAATTTCATAACAAACCGTCTCCGCTGTTTTCAGAAGTCCTGTACCCTCGCAGACATGACAAGGTTCACAAAGGGTCTGACCAAGACTTTCTGTGGTGCGTTTGCGTGTCATTTCTACCAGGCCAAGCTCAGAAACACAGCTGACAGTCGTTCTGGCATGATCACGCTCCAGCATTTTTTCGAGCATACGCAATACCTGACGTTTATGCTCTTCATCATCCATATCGATGAAATCTAAAATAATAATGCCACCCAGATTGCGTAACCTTAATTGTCGTCCTATCGTTCTGGCGGCTTCAAGATTGGTTTTAAAGATGGTTTCTTCTAGATTACGATGTCCCACGAAGCCACCTGTATTCACATCAATGGTTGTCATTGCTTCCGTCTGGTCAATGATTAAATAACCGCCTGATTTTAACTGAACTTTGCGCCCCAAGGCCTTCTGGATTTCATCATCAACATTATAAAGATCGAAAATAGGACGTTCACCCGGATAATATTCGAGCCGGTCACTTACATCTATCAGAAAATTTTCTGCAAATTCTTTAACGATGGCATAGCTTTCATTGGAATCTATTCGGATTTTTTCTGTCTGTGGCTTAACCAGATCGCGTATCGCACGGGTAAACAAAGGTAAATCCTGATAGATAACCGAGGGCGCAGGATTATCTTTGATGCGTTGCTGTAGTTTCTTCCAAAGTCTTAATAAAAACCTGACATCAGCTTTGAACTCTTCTTCACCAGCGCCTTCGGCAGCCGTTCTTGCTATAAAACCTGCGCTAAGTTTTTGAGATGCATCTTCAGCTTCAGCCGCTTCGCCTGGAGAACTCATCTGGATTTGAGACTGGCAGCTAAGAATCAGTTGCTTCAAGCGCTCCCGCTCAAATTCATCTTCGATACGCTGCGAAATACCAATATGTGACAAGCCTGGCATATAAACTAGATAACGGCTAGCAATCGATAACTGAGTTGTAAGTCGAGCGCCTTTAGTGCCAATCGGGTCTTTAATAACCTGAACAATTAAGGTCTGACCCTCTCTTAACAGAAGGGCAATATCGGCATCTTCAGGTATGGGTTTGTCCGCATCCGGGCTTGAAACGATATCTGAGACATGAATAAATGCAGCGCGTTCCAGACCAATATCAACAAATGCAGCCTCCATTCCCGGCAGCACCCTGACCACACGACCTTTATAAATATTGCCAACGATGCCACGGTTACTTGAACGCTCGATATACACTTCTTGCAGCATGCCGTTTTCAACCAAAGCAACCCGGGTTTCAACCGGTGTGACGTTGATTAAAATCTCTTCACTCATAGCTAGCCTCGTCATCCATCTTAAAAACTATAATTCGCTCAGACAATGCCAGAAAACAGCATTTTATACAGCTTAGTGCATAGTATGTGAAAGCCGGTCATTCAGAATTAATATTAATGGCCATAGTATAGCGCTGATTAGCGCAATCCACAGGAAAGATAAGTTGGTAGATGTTCCAATCAGCAAATTATTGATAAAAGAAACCATCATTAGCTGTGTGCTGATTAAAACAAAGACCACGGCGCACTGTTGTGCGATTGGAAACATTTTGAGGCGTTTATGCATATTCAAAACCAAATAGGCAGTCACTGAAAAGGCGAGAATATACACACCCAAGGGGGTTCCGGTAATTAAATCCATCACTGCCCCAAACACAACTGCACAGCTCATACCAATTTTTTCTGGGTAACGCAGCAGCCAGTAGATAAGAATCAAGGCTAACCATTCAGGGCGATAGAGTTGAAATGGCATGGGCAGGTCCAAAACTTCCAGAATGGCAGCTATCAAAAAACTGACAAACACGGTGAACCAGCTAAAATGCGCGCGCATGAAGCTCTCCACGTGATTTCATGGGGTAATACGTCTCTTTCTCAACAGCTGGCGCTGTTTTTTGCTCATCATGTTTAAAGACAATTAAAAGTAGCTTACTTCGGTTCAATTGTGCTTCAGGCACCACTTTAACATTGGCAAACGATTCCCCCGGTTCTATCACGATCTCACTCACCCGACCCACAGGATAACCTTCGGGAAAGCGCCCGCCCAAACCAGAGCTCACCAGCAAATCACCCACCTGAATATCATAGGTCGCGGGTACACTGCCCAATTCAAGATAATTGATGGCGCCAATACCGTAAGCAATGGCTCTTAAACCATTGCGATTTATCTGAACCGGCACCGCATGACGAATATCTGAAATCAATAGAACCCGGCTGGAAAAATCATTCACTTCAATGACCTGCCCCATTAAGCCATGAGCATCCAATACTGCCTGACCAAGATAAACACCATCCTTCAAGCCTTTGTTGATTTGAATATACTGATTATCAGGGTCCGGGCTGGCACCAATTAATTCTGTCACCACCACGCCTTCATCCAGAAGGCGTGAGGCATTAAGCAATTCTCTCAAGCGATTGAGTTCCGCCGTCACCGAAGCAAGCTTTTGGGACTTGCGTTCTAGCACCAGCATTTGAGACTTCATGCGGTCCAGCTCTTCCTGAAGATCATCCCGGGTTTTAAGCAGATTTGTGGCACCGACATAAATATTTTCAGGGAGAGCGCTCAACCAATAAACGGGAGTGAGCGCAGAACCCACCACACGTTTGAAGGGATCCAACACATTATAGCGGGTATCAACAAAGATAAGCACAACAGACAGACATATCACTAACAGCAAGCGATACAAGAGATAAGGGCCTTGCACGAATAATGTGTTATCAGAAGACCCGATATTCATAGTTTACACAAACCAGACGCTATTATTCGATTGGATATAAACCATCCGAGCCTTTATCTATCAGCTCTAATGCTTTACCGCCGCCTCGCGCAACGCAGGTTAACGGGTCCTCTGCGACAATCACCGGCAGACCGGTTTCTTCACTAAGCAGACGATCAAGACCTCGTAACAGCGAACCACCACCAGTCAGTACTATGCCTCGTTCGGCAATATCTGAAGCAAGTTCAGGTGGTGATTGTTCCAGTGCACTTTTCACAGAATGTACAATTGCTGCAAGGGATTCCTGCAATGCTTCCAGAATTTCTTCACTGTTTAGGGTAAATCCCCTGGGCACACCTTCGGCAAGATTTCTACCGCGCACATCAATTTCTCTGAGCTCAAGACCTTCATAGGCACAGCCGATCTCTTGTTTAATGCGTTCTGCGGTTGAGTCGCCAATCAGGCTTCCATAATTTCTTCTGACATACGTCACAATCGCCTCATCAAAGCGATCGCCACCAATCTTGACCGATTCTGAATAGACAATACCGTTTAATGAGATAATCGCAATTTCTGAAGTACCACCGCCAATGTCCACAACCATTGAACCGCTTGCCTCTTCTACTGGCAAACCTGCACCAATTGCAGCGGCCATAGGTTCTTCAATCAAATAAACTTCACGCGCACCTGCACCCAGTGCAGATTCTCTGATGGCTTTTTGTTCAACTTTGGTTGATCCGCTGGGCACACACACTAAAACACGCGGGCTCGGTGTAATAAAACTGTTTTCATGAACCTTATGAATAAAATGTTGAAGCATTTTTTCAGTCACCACGAAATCCGCTATCACGCCATCTCGCAAGGGGCGGATTGCGGTGATATTGCCAGGTGTTCTACCGAGCATTCGCTTCGCTTCAGCGCCGACAGCTGCCACGCTTTTCTGGTTACCATGGTTTCGGATTGCAACTACAGACGGCTCATTTAACACAATCCCTCTGTCACGAACATAAATTAAGGTATTCGCTGTACCCAAGTCGATGGATAAGTCACTTGAGAATAAGCCTCGTATTCTTTTAAACATGAAGATAGATCAACCTAAAGTAATCGGTAAAATTAATCGGGCAACTTTAACAATGGCAACATTTAAGCGCAAGAAACATATTTAAAATGAACAATAATTTAAATGATTCTCTGTCTTATCAGCGCAAATTGAGCAATTACTGCTCTATTTGAAGCTTTATGCTTAAAATTTAACCCCTATGAACGTTCAGTTAAGTAATGTTGGCACTCGCAAACGGGTTTATTGACGATTCTTTTTACAGTCCGAAAAAAATCCTGATATTATAACGCTCTTTTTTTAGCTTTTGAGCTAATTTATCTAACCAAGACACTTTTGAGGATTGTTCATGTCACTCAGCCCAGAAGAGATAAAAAAAATAGCGCACCTTGCCAGGCTTCAAGTCAGTGAAGCAGAAACCCAAAAGCTAAGTCATGACATCGGTAACATTCTGAAACTGGTCGATCAATTACAAAGTGTTGATACAAGCGGAATTGAGCCCATGGCAAACCCGATGGATGCCACGCAAATTCTCAGAGCAGATGTCGTCACCGAAACAAACAAACGGAACCAGCTACAAAAAGTCGCACCACTTACCGAAGATGGTCTGTATCTGGTACCCAAGGTCATCGAATAACCCCTTATAACAACAGATATACAGGTTAACCCCTTTAGTCCATTAAAACCGACCTTCTCTTAAAAAAGATAACACTATGTTTGATAAAACCGTTAAAGCACTTTCGATTGGCCTCGCAAAAGGTGAATTTTCCAGCCTTGAGTTGACCCAGTGCTATCTCGAAAGAATCAAAAAGCTCGATACCCGAATAAACAGCTTCATCACCGTCACAGAGGACGCTGCTCTGGCCGATGCCAAAGCAGCAGACCAACTTATCGCAGAGGGTAAGGCAAGCCCCTGGACAGGCATACCCTTTGCTCACAAGGATATTTTCTGCACTGAGGGTGTCAAAACCACCTGTGGCTCAAAAATGCTGGAAAATTTCATATCGCCTTATGACGCAACGATTGTCAGCAAGTTCAAAAGCGTCGGAGCCGTGTGCCTGGGTAAAACCAATATGGATGAATTTGCAATGGGCTCATCCAATGAAACGAGCTATTATGGAAAGGTTATTAACCCCTGGAGCAGAGAGATAGATCTGGTCCCCGGAGGTTCGTCAGGAGGTTCAGCAGCAGCCGTGGCCGCCCGCCTGACACCGATCGCCACAGCCACCGATACCGGCGGCTCCATTCGCCAGCCTGCGTCCTTGTGCGGCCTAACAGGTTTAAAACCTACCTATGGTCGAGTTTCACGCTATGGCATGATTGCCTTTGCATCCAGTCTCGATCAGGCAGGCCCGATGGCACGAACTGCCGAAGATGCCGCCATGATGCTTAATGTTATGTCGGGCTATGATCCAAAAGATTCAACCAGCCTGCCTAAAGATGTCCCCGATTACACAGCCACCCTGAATGATTCGATAAAAGGTTTGAAAATCGGTCTGCCTAAAGAATTCTTCAACGAACACTTAAGCCCGGAATTGCAGGCTACGCTGAAAGAAGCGATAACCGTTCTTGAGAAACTTGGCGTTATTTTTAAGGAGATATCTCTCCCGCATTCAGATTTGTCTGTTCCCGCTTACTATGTAATTGCCCCGGCAGAATGTTCGGCAAACCTGTCACGCTTCGACGGTGTGCGTTTTGGTCATCGCTGTAAAGATCCTCAAGATTTAATGGATCTTTATTTACGCAGCCGGTCTGAAGGCTTCGGTCAGGAAGTAAAGCGTCGTATTCTTATAGGTACCTATGCGCTATCAGCAGGGTATTATGATGCTTACTATCGTAAAGCCCAACAGATCAGACGTTTAATAAAAAATGATTTTGTCACCGCCTTTAACGATGTAGATTTAATTCTGGGCCCCACATCACCCTCTGAGGCATTTGGCTTCAATTCCAAGGGCGATGATCCGGTGAAAATGTATCTGGAAGATATCTTTACTATCTCAACAAATCTCGCGGGTTTACCCGGGATGTCACTCCCCGCCGGCTTAATTAATCAATTACCCATTGGTATGCAATTGATTGGTAATTATTTCGATGAAGCCCGCATGTTAAATGTTGCTCACCAATTCCAGACAGTCACCGACTGGCACACACTCGCCCCAGATAATTGTTAAGCCGGAGAACACCATGACCACGAATTTATATACAGAATGGGAAACCGTGATCGGGCTGGAAGTGCATGTGCAACTGGCAACGAACACTAAAATTTTTTCGGGCTCATCTACAGCCTATGGTGCCGAGCCCAACATTCAGGCAAACGAAGTCGATTTAGCCCTGCCCGGCACTCTTCCTGTACCGAATGAACAGGCATTCCGCTATGCCATTATGTTTGGTTTGGCAATAGACGCCCAGATTAATAAACGCTCTATCTTTGAACGTAAAAACTACTTCTATCCCGATCTTCCAAAAGGCTACCAGACGACACAACTGGATGCCCCGATTGTGGGTGCAGGCAAAGTGGATATCACTCTGGATAACGGCACAACCAAAACCATCCGTATTCATCATGCGCATCTGGAAGAGGATGCTGGCAAATCACTGCATGAGGATTACCATGGGTATTCCGGGATAGACCTTAACAGAGCGGGCACACCTTTAATTGAAATCGTATCTGAACCCGACATGCGCAGTAGTGAAGAAGCCGTAGCGTTTGCCAGAAAGCTTCACTCGATTGTTACCTCCCTAGGTATTTGTGATGGTGAAATGTCCCAGGGCTCCATGCGTTTTGATGTGAATATCTCAATTCGCCCGAAAGGCTCGGATAAGCTAGGTACTCGAACGGAAACCAAAAACCTGAACTCCTTCCGCTTTATGGAAAAAGCCATCAAGCAAGAAGTTGAGCGGCAGATAGATGTGCTGGAAAGCGGGGGTAGCATTACCCAGGAAACCCGCCTGTATGATGGTGAAAAAGATATAGCCAGGGCTATGCGAAGCAAAGAAGAAGCAAACGATTACCGTTACTTCCCCTGCCCCGATCTCTTGCCCGTTGAATTTGACGACTCCTACATTAATGAGATCAAAGCCAATATGCCGGAACTGCCGGATGCACGACATCAACGTTTCTGTGAGCAATATGGCTTATCCGACTACGATGCAACGCTTATTTCCAACCAGGCTGATATGTCACGCTATTTCGAAAAAATGGCCGACATCTCCGGTGACGCCAAATTATCGGCTAACTGGGTTCTCGGAGAGTTAAGCGCTAATCTTAACAGTAACAACATCAGCCTGAACCACTGCCCTATTTCTGCTGAACAACTGGGGCAACTGGTATTACGCGTGAAAGATGGCACGCTCTCCAGCTCGGGTGCAAAGAAGGTATTTACTATCCTTTGGTCTGGGCAGATGAACGATGTGGACACCATTATTGATAAAGAAGGTTTGAAACAGGTATCGGATACCGGTGCGCTTGAAAAACTGGTAGATGAAGTACTATCCGGAATGCCCGACCAGATCGCTCAATATAAAGAAGCCGATGAAGCCAAACGCAAGAAGCTTCTTGGCGGCTTTATGGGGCCATTGATGAAGGCTTCCAAAGGCCAGGGTAACCCGAAAATATTTAATGAACTGTTGAGTAAAAAATTAAACAGCTGATTTTAACTCACTGCGACATTCACCCTATCTTAGCCCGCTGAATTAGCGGGCTTACTACATAAACAGGTCAAACATATGTCTATTAAAAATGCTTTTTATGCGCAATCCGGTGGTGTAACCGCTGTCATCAACGCCTCAGCGTGTGGTGTGATTGAGACGGCACGAAAATATCCCGATAAAATCGGCAAAGTCTATGCTGGCCTGAACGGTATCATCGGTGCACTCCGTGAAGAATTGATAGATACCAGCCTGGAATCAGCTGAAGATATTGCTGCGCTTCGCTATACCCCCAGCGGTGCCTTCGGTTCATGTCGCTATAAACTTAAAAATTTCGATGAAAACAAACGAGAATATCAACGGCTCATCGAAGTTTTCCAGGCACATAATATCGGTTATTTTTTCTATAACGGTGGCGGTGACTCACAAGATACCGCTTATAAAGTCTCTCAGTTAAGTGAAAAAATGGGATATCCCATTACATGCATTGGTGTGCCCAAAACCGTTGATAATGATTTACCTTTCACAGACTGCTGCCCGGGTTTCGGCTCCGTCGCTAAATATGTGGCGATCTCAACCAAAGAAGCTGCCATGGATATAGCCTCTATGTGCGAGTCATCCACTAAAGTTTTTATTCTTGAAGTAATGGGGCGTCACGCAGGCTGGATCGCGGCAGCAGGTGGTTTAGCCGGAAACAGCGCAAATGAGCCTCCGCATATTATTCTGTTCCCTGAGGTCGCCTTCGATCGTCAAAAATTCCTGGCTAAAGTTGAAGAAAGCGTTAAGAAATTCGGCTATTGCGTCATTGTCGCTTCAGAAGGCACGCAATATGAAGATGGCCGTTTTGTAGCAGATGCAGGCGCAAAAGATGCCTTTGGGCATACACAATTGGGCGGCGTAGCACCGACACTTGCCAACATGGTTAAACAGGCCTTGGGATATAAATATCACTGGGCTGTCGCCGATTATCTGCAACGCGCTGCGCGACATATTGCCTCCGCAACGGATGTTGACCAGGCGTATGCGATGGGTAAAGCCGCTGTGGAATTTGCTGTGAGCGGTAAAAATGCCGTCATGCCTATCATTGTCAGAAACAGTAACAAACCTTACAAATGGTCTGTTGGTGAAGCGCCTTTAAGCCAAGTCGCGAACCAGGAGAAAAAAATGCCCATCCATTTCATTACCGATGAAGGCTATGGCATTACCAATGATTGCCGTGAATATCTTGCGCCCCTGATTCGTGGCGAGGACTATCCTCCCTATTGCGATAATGGCATGCCCAAATATATCACCGTCAGCAAAAAAACTATCGAGAAAAAGTTAAATACCCGGTTTGATATATAATGCCTGGGGCTGCCTGGCTTCGGGCAGCCACGCTTATACTAGTTTCAGATACTAGTAGTTTCAGACTCAAGTAGTTTCAGACACCTATTTTTTATGTTCAGCTCGTCTAACAGCAGGAACGATACATCATGCAAGCACCCTTAATAGTTTCCGATCAAGGCACCCCCATTCACGTTATTTTTTCGGATAATTATCCACTTTGGTTGAACCAACAGAGTGCGTTTATCCAAAACTGGCTAACGCAAACCGGCTATGAAGGTAAGGGTCACAGTTTAATCCCAGATGAATCGGGCACGATTGAGCGTGTCATTTATGGTATCGAAAAAACCGCTGATTATTTTATCGCTGGAGACCTGCCGCAGCTTCTGCCAAAAGGGCAATATACACTGGCTCAGGTACCTGCGGAACTTGCAGGAGAAGATATTCCAGCGTTTAAAAAAGAATTCGCTATTACCTGGGGATTAGCCGCCTATCAGTTCGAACGCTACAAATCCAAACTCAAAGACACAGCTGTTTTGGCGTTGAGTACAGAAGGTGAACTAAGCGAGGCCCTGCATTTTGTAGATGCGGTCTACTTGGTGAGAGATATGGTCAATACACCCGCCAGCGATTTAATGCCTCAGGATATTTCAAAAATTGTGAATAAAATGAGTGTGGAATTTGGCGCAAGCAGCAACCATTTAGTGGGTGATGAGCTGCTTGATGCAAATTACCCCACCATTCATGCTGTTGGTCGGGCAAGCGTGCATGCACCCAGACTCATTGAATTGGTTTGGGGGGACGCCGAGCATCCAAAAATCACACTAGTTGGAAAAGGGGTCTGTTTTGATAGTGGCGGACTGGATCTGAAGCCAGCGTCTGCTATGCGTAACATGAAAAAAGATATGGGCGGTGCCGCTCACGTGCTTGGGCTTGCTACATTGATAATGCGTCATCAATTACCTGTGCGCCTTAGAGTGTTGATTCCCGCAGTGGAAAATGCCGTATCCGGTAATGCATTCAGACCCGGCGATGTTATCAAAACCCGACAAGGTATCACCGTTGAAATTGACAACACCGATGCCGAAGGTCGATTGGTTCTCTGCGATGCGCTGACCGAAGCAGACAGCGAACAACCTGATTTAATTATCGACTTTGCAACACTGACGGGTGCCTGCCGCGTTGCCCTGGGGACTGAATTACCCGGCTTTTTCAGCAATCATGACGAACTGGCTTATGAACTGTTCCAAATGAG
>JBFHPN010000028.1:0-11022 GCA_041592735.1 Oleiphilaceae bacterium
GCCAATAACGCAAATACCAAGCTACCCAAGCTGAACATCGTGCCAAAGAAACTCGAAAACACCTGCTTGTGATTCCAGAAAGGTCTGGCTGGAATACGATAACTGCGATACATCCAGTACAAGCCTATTAATCCTGCCGTGATAGCAAAGATCGCTGCGCCATGCTGAACCGAAGGAATCATAGCCATCAAGCCGGGGGCCGAAATATCAAAATAACCCAAGGCGACAGACACCAACTCCAAGCCTGTAAAGGCTGCCAAGCCCGCAAAAAACAGCGCCACACCCAGCGCTTCACGACTGACCGGTGAATAGCGCAAATTGTTGAAGCCACGATAAAAGCGCATGGGCTTGCCTAAATGCATGGTCGAGAGCAATAAACCAATTGCCTGCATTGCAGACAGTACGATCAACAAAGGCAGATAAATCACACTCTCTTTCACTAACAGAATAGACTCAACACCCATCAACGAGCCCAGATAGGTCAACAGAAAGGCACCCATGGCTGCCTGCGTAAACAAGGTAAAGATCACCAGTGGATTTTCCCGACTACTTAAACGCGCCAGATTCCAGCTTTTCGCTTTGCCAAACTTTTCATCCACTACGCTGCGGAAATTACCATCATCCTGCTTATGATATTTAACCGGCATGCTATCGGTGCGGGACATTTCATTAGGCATGGTTTTAGTTTGCTGGAAACGAATATTTGGCCGGGTTATTGAAGGATCAGGAAAACCGGGAATAGAGGTTTTAATCTGCTCACGATTTTCAGGTGTATTTTCGATTACACCAAAGTTCAACGCATTACCCAAACAGGCCGAGACACAAGCAGGCTTCAAGCCCACTTCGAGCCTGTCAACACACATATTGCACTTGGAAACCTTGCCTTGAACAGGATCAAGCTGAGGCGCATTGTAGGGGCAAACCCAGGTACAGTAACCGCAACCAAAACAGGTTTCCGGATCCTGCAGAACAGCGCCGTATTCGGCATGCTTGGTATAAGCCTTGGTCGGACAACCCTTCATACAGACCGGGTTATCACAGTGATTACAGGCCATGGAAATATTCATGCGCTTGAAGTCTGGGTAAGAACCACCCTCAACATAACCAACAGATCTAAATGCCAAATGCGCCGGATTGTCATTTTTCTCGGAACAGGCTGCTTCACAAGCATGACAACCGATACAGTTATCGGCAGTAAAGTGGAAACCGTGTTGTTTATTTCGGTTAGGATTGGTACCGACCGCAGGATTACCATTAATCTCAAGTGACCGCCCGACAGGCAACTCAACATCCGGTATATTCAGCAAATCGATCCGTTTGCCATAGCGATTCACCTCCGGTGTGACCGGGTCATTCAGCTTGGCATATTCTCTTTCTCCCGAGCGCTCATCGAAAATTGGCCGAGGCGTGGGGTCCAGATCCGAATTATCTGTACCCAGCGTATCGAAGTAATTTCTGGCAATGAACCAGGGGTTATAACGACGCAAGGCTTTTTGCAAGGGCGTCATATTATCTTCTCGCAAGCCTATCTCGACATCCGGTTTTTCACTTATGGATGAAATCTCTGATTGTTTGCTAAGAGATGGCTTTTTGGCGGCATCATAGTAGGCCAATGAGGCCGGGCCCGTTTTAACCTCAACTTCGTTGAACTTATTGACGATATCTGTATCTGGTCTATTCATGTTTGATTCCTCCCGGCCTTAATAGGTGCGTCGTTCAACGTTTAACTGAGCGGCCAGTTTCTGATCCACTTTTTCAATTCGGATAGCACATTGCTTAAACGCAGGCTGCCTTGAATGCGGGTCCAGCAGACCCAGGGAAACACGGTTTACACAATCATGAAAATGAAATGGAATAAAAACCATATTTCTTGCCACACGCTGGGTTAACTGCACCATGACCACGGCATCTCCACGGCGCGAGGCGATGCGCACATAAGACCCATGCTGAACACCCAACTCAGCCGCCGCATCCGGGTTCATTTCCATATAAGGTGTCGGGCTGTATTTATTCAGGTTACCCATTTTTCCTGTACGGGTACGGGTATGAAAATGCTCTACGACTCGCCCTGAGTTCATCCAGAACGGATAATCTTCACAGGGCACTTCATTGTTATTGATAAAGGGCAAAGGAATCAGATTGGCTTTTCCATCTTTAGTCTGGAATTTTCCATCGGTATACAAACGGGGTGAGCCTTTTACGATAGTTTTACCGTTTTTGGTTTCTTCCTGCGAAGCATCGCTTTCTCTGAAAGGCCACTGTATCCCGCAGGAATCTTCAATCATCTGATGCGTCATGCCAGAGATATCGAGAGTGCGGCCATCCCCTTTTGACAACTGTTTCATTTCATTGAACGCACCTTCCGGCGTCTCCGGAAAATGTATCTTCTGGCCATTTGGAAAACGCTTGGCCAGTTGTGAAAATATCCAGAAATCTGATTTGGAATCGCCGATCGGCTCCTGAACTTTACGCACTATATTGATGCGTCGCTCGGTGTTGGTAAAACATCCTTCCTTTTCAGCCCAAACCGCAGCAGGCAAATACATATGCGCATACTGCGTGGTCTCTACATCGGCATAGGCATCCTGTATCACCAGAAACTCAAGCTTCTCAAGCGTCTTGCGAATACGTGCTGTATTGGGCATAGACGTCATCGGATTAGTCGCGACCAGCCACAAACCTTTAATCTGGCCGGTTTCGATGGCCGGGAAAATATCGGTTTCAGCCAGACCACGTTTTTTCGGGAAAAATTCTTCATCGATCCCCCAGAAATCCGCAATCTCTTTACGATCTGCCGGATTTTCCAGATAGCGATAACCAGGCAAGCCGGAGCAGGAGCTCCACTCACGGGTACCCATGGCATTACACTGGCCGGTAATAGAAAGACTCGTGCCACCGGGCTTACCGATATTTCCGGTGATCAGGTTCAGACTATTAATACCCACCACACCATCACTGCCGTGCGTTGACTGATTAATACCCATGGTCCAGATAGACATGGCCGCCCCTGCATTTGCATACAAACGGGCCACTAAACGAATGGTATCCGCATCTATGCCGCATAATCTGGATGCCGTCACCGGATCATAATCCCTGACACAGGCTTCCACTTCTTCAATGCCCTTGGTATGGGCATTAATGTATTCACGATCTTCCAGGCCTTCTGCCAGAATCACATGCATTAAACTATTAATAAGAACCAGATCGGTTCCCGGCGTGATGGGCAAATGAATATCGGCAAACTGAGCCAGCATGGTCACTCTGGGATCCACGACAATCAGTGGAAACTTGCGTTTTTCCAAGGCTTCTTTCAGGCGCCAGTAAATGATCGGGTGTTGTTCCGGTAAGTTTGAACCCCAGGCTATCAGACAGTCTGTATGTTCGAAATCTTCATAACACCCTGGCGGACCATCGGAACCAAAAGAGCGCTTGTAACCCGACACAGCCGACGCCATGCAAAGCGTCGTATTACCATCATAATTATTGGTACCGATACAGCCTCGGGCCAGCTTACCCAGGGTATAAAACTCTTCGGTCAATAACTGACCGGTACTGACGATGGAAAAACTGTCACGCCCGTATTGTTCCTGAATACGTTTTATCTCACCGGCCATATGATCCAGCGAGGTATCCCAATCAGTTTCTACCCAGGGCTCATAAGGCTTGGTACGCATCAAAGGCTTGTTGCCTCGCCCGGCTGCATTGAATAGCTCGTGCTCAAAGATACCTTTAATGCACAACTTACCCCGATTCACATCCGCATTGGCATTTCCCCGGCTGGCAACCGCTTTACCATTCTTATCCAAGCCGACTTCTATAGAACAACCGGTTGAGCAATACCCACAGGTAGTGTATTTCCACTCATGGACTTTTTTATCAACAATTCGAATCGGGTTTTGCTCTTTGCGCCAAAACATCATGACATTCAGCCTCTTTCTTAACCGCCATAGCACCAGAAAAGTGCACCCAACCCAGAAATTTGAGAAAAGCGCACCATCCAGGCACAAATACCTATAAAATACAGGACCTTATATTTAGTTTGAGGTATAAAGCAAAAGACAGACCAGTTATCATTTTAACAACAAATTAAATGCAACTACGGCTAATGGATTAGCTTATTTGTGTAATCCGACAGGATTGTTGATTGATGACGATATCATCATCCAGAAAGGCGCCCATCAGGCGTTTACCCAGCGGGGCATCCGGGGTTAGCAGCGCAATACGTTCGCCAGCATGATCAAGCAGGCAACCCCCACCTACGGGAGATATAAAAAGCTTCATCACAACATCATGCGGCGTTGTTAATTCGACATATGCACCATAAGCAATCGCATCGTTCTCAGAAAAATACCTGACAGGCAAGCGACGAAAAACACTCAGTGCATGCTCAGCCTGTTGCACTCTTTTTGACTGCCCTTCCGCCAGATAAGCCGCTTCAAGCCCAAAGGTATCATATTTATTTTCTGCTTTGGCCTCCTTATGTACGGCCGTATCCCGAGCCTCTATTGCTGCCTGCCTGGCTACATTTAGTTCAGATTCAAGCGTCAAAATGACCGCTTGATGCAACAACGCTTTATTCATAACAAACCTTATCACTGCTAATTGTTGAATTATGCCACTTATTGGGGAGCGATCTCGAAAGAAAGGCAAAAACAATCTACCTATTAATAGGTATGCACCACTATTTAATAGGTTCGATGCCAACCACTCGCGTCTAGATATATACTTTCCTTATTATTTCATCTTCTTTTGCACGAAGTTGGAGCGCATTCACATCAGGCAAGCAGTAAACGTACGTTCCCAGTGCGATCACTTAGACATATCGCACCTAAAATTACGCTTGCGAGAACCAAATAACCTTAATTGCCTCGTTTTAAAGCATTTGTGCACGATTATTGCTTAGAAACGCGACTTGAAGATTAACTTAGTAAAAGGATGAAGAAGTCAACGTTATGCAACAAGATACTCAAAAATTCAATTTGTTTTCCTTTACGGGAAGAATGAAGATTCTGCACCTGAGCTGGATCGCATTCTTTATTACCTTCTTTGTGTGGTTCAACCACGCTCCCATGTTAATGGCAATTGCTGAATCTTTAGGCCTGTCCAAAGAAGAAGTGAAAACCCTTCTGATACTCAACGTTGCGCTTACCATCCCGGCACGTATTGTCATCGGCATGCTGACAGATCGATTTGGGCCACGCATCATTTATTCCGGCTTGTTAGCGGTATCATCCATTCCTTGCTTTATGTTTGCCATGGCGGATGATTTTACACAGGCTGCCATAGCCCGTTTTCTGCTAGGCTTCATCGGCGCCGGTTTCGTTATTGGTATTCGTATGGTCAGTGAGTGGTTCCCTGCTCGCGAGCTGGGTACCGCAGAAGGTATTTATGGTGGCTGGGGTAATTTTGGCTCGGCTGCTGCTGCCATGATTCTTCCCACCGTCGCGTTACTGTTCGGCGGTGAGGATGGCTGGCGCTATGCGATTGGCATTACCGGTGTTATGAGCTTACTGTTTTCTGTTGTGTATTATCAGAACGTTCGCGACACCCCAAAAGGCTCTACCTACTTCAAACCTAAAAAAATGGGCGGCCTTGAAGTCACCAGTAAGGGCGATTTTGCGTTATTAGTCGTTATGAAAGTGCCTATGTATGCGGCACTTGCACTGCTCACCTGGAAACTTGCAGGTGGCCTGGGGCTATTAAATGCCACAGAAGCTTTGGTCGTCTACTTATGCCTCGTCGCATTATTCTTGTACGACTTTTCTCAAGTATGGAAGATCAACAGCCATATCTTTAAAGAACCTGTGCCAGAAATGCACCGCTATAAATTCAAGCAGGTTGCGGTACTGAATATTCTTTATTTCGCGACGTTCGGTTCAGAACTGGCAGTGGTTTCCATGCTACCCCTGTTTTTCGCTGAAACCTTTTCATTAAACCCGGTAACTGCCGGCCTTCTGGCCTCTGCGTATGCCTTTATGAACCTTATGTCACGCCCAGGTGGTGGTTGGTTATCAGACCGCTTTGGACGTAAGAAAACACTTCTTATCCTGACGGCAGGACTTGCCTGCGGTTATGCTGCAATGGCGATGGTTAATAGTTCATGGCCTCTGGTTCTGGCGGTTGTCACGGCAATGGCTTGTTCTTTCTTTGTGCAGGCGGGTGAAGGTGCTGTATTTGCGGTGGTTCCTCTGATTAAACGCCGCCTCACTGGTCAAATCGCCGGTATGACCGGTGCTTACGGCAACGTTGGTGCAGTTGTGTATCTGACCGTTCTGAGTTTTGTAGATTACAGCTTGTTTTTCTGGGTCATTGCCGGCACGGCTGTGTTGGGCTTCGTCACCCTTCTGTTTCTAGATGAACCAAGTGGTCATATGGCTGAAGTGAAAGAAGACGGCTCAGTTGAACTGATCGATGTTACTTAAGCACCCAACTCAGGACGTAGCTGGCTTTATTAGATCCAAACGGCTTGGTGTGTATGCCAACTGAAACCACCACTAAATCAACCGGTTTATCCGTGCTGGTTGGTGGTTTCACCTGTGCTGGCATCAAGCCGGAGAATCAGGATGCTTTTGGCGCCTACACGCCAGAAACCAGTGCCGGACAAATCAAAGGGGCTATTGCGTGCATTGCGGATGGCGTGAGCTGCAGTGATCAGGCAGCACTCGCCAGTCGCACCAGCGTCAATACCTTTGTGTCAGATTATCTGAGCACTCCGGAATCCTGGTCTGTCAGCGACTCGGTATCTAAGGTACTGTCCTCCTTAAATAGCTGGCTTTATTCTCGTGGCCAGACATCTAGCGTGCGTGAAAACGGCTTAGTCACGACTTTCTCGACTGTTGTTTTCAAATCCAATACGGCGTATGGCTTTCATGTCGGTGATTCCAGGATTTACCGCTGGCGAAAACAGCAACTGGAACAACTGACGCGAGACCACCAGATAGGCAGCGGAGAACGGGAAGTACTCACGCGAGCGCTAGGCATGGACACACATCTGGAGGTGGACTTTTTTAAAGATCCTCTGGAAACCGGTGATTTGTACCTTTTAAGCACAGACGGGGTTCACCACTGGGTAAACCTGCAGGAATTTCTTGCCAGAGATGAGTGGCAGTTTGTTCTGCGTAAACCCGCCCGCTCAGGTTTAGAGCGCCTCGCCAAAGCGATGGTTGATGAAGCTCTGGCAGCAGGTAGCCAGGACAATCTCACTTGTTTATTGGTTTTTGTTAAAACCTTGCCTGAACTTGACCTTGAGGAAGTGCAGCAACGGCTCACTGAAAAGGTCTTTCCGCCGGCCATGGAGCCAGGCAATCGTATTGATAGTTTTGAAGTAGAACGCATCCTGCATATGGGCACACGTTCTACGGTCTACCGCGTGCGGGAATTAGGCACCGCTCGTCGTTTTGCCATGAAAGTTCCGGGTGAGAAATTCGCAGAAGATCTGAATTATCTGGAATCCTTTCAGCGGGAATGCTGGATCGCTCAACGCGTCAGCCACCCTTCTCTGCTGAAAGCACATGTAGCCGCGCAGGAAAGCCACTTTCTTTACCAACTCTACGAGTACGTTGATGGGCCAACCCTTCGCCAGTGGATGCACGACCACCCCTCGCCCTCTCTGGACCAAGTTAGAAAAATTATAGAACCGCTGATCGCTGCACTGCGGGCCTTACAGCGCCGGGGCATGGTGCATCGGGATCTAAAACCGGAAAATATTATCCTGCCCCCCAATGCACCTCCGGTCATTATTGATTACGGTACCGTGCAGGTTGCAGGCCTTAAAGAGCTGGTATGTAAAGACGACGAAGACATACCAGAAGGTAGCGCAGACTATATTGCACCAGAATACATTCTGGAAAATTCCGCTTCATCCACCTCTGATCTGTTCAGTCTGGCCGTCATCACCTACGAAATGCTGGTTGGTAAACTACCTTTCCAGTTCAGCAATATGGCTTACCGCTTACCTAAATCCTTTGATGAGTGGCGATACCAATCCATCACGCACGAACGCAAAGATCTGCCCTTGTGGTTAGATTTGGCGATGCAAAAAGCCTTGGAGCCCAGACCCAGCAAACGTCATCAAGCATTTTCAGAATTTCAGCGGGACTTGCGCCAGGCGAATCCGGATCTATTGGCCAATGCCGCTAAACGCCCCTTGATGGAGCGCAACCCTATCGTATTCTGGCAATCACTCAGTGCACTATTAGGCACACTAGCCTTATTTGAACTCTATTTACTGATCGGGAAATAAATTTCTCAATGCAGAAAAGATCACTCATTACGCCACTTGATTTGAAATTCGATCTCTTCTTCGGCACCTTCTCGTTCATGCTCGATATTATAAATCGCGCGCACCGGCACGTAGATGCGTTCGCCCGCAATTTGAATTTCGAATTTACTGTCCGTCTCCAATGCATCGGCCAAACGTCTTAATTTGGCAATGAATTCGGCTTTACTGTAGTGCTTTTCAATATCACGATCTGGTTTCATTACTGACTCCTTTTTTGAGTGTCCCTAAAGAATTAGCATTATATATGTCGAGCAAAGCTCTTGTCTTGGCTAAGCTGATTGATTAGATCAACGCGTCTGCTTTATTAAAAAACCTGAAGAATCTGCCTGAAGATAAGGGCTCAAATCAGCTTGCGGCAGCGATAACCAGGCCGTCAGATCCGGTAAAGCGATAAACAAGGGCATGCGATGATGGTAGGCCATGCACTGAGTATCTGCAGGTTTCGTTAAGGTCACCAAAGAATACGCTCGATGCGCATCGGGAAACAGAATGCCCGCCATAAACAACACTTCGCCATGGCCATCTGTAAAACGGTATTTCGTCTTCTGGCCGCGCTCTCCCGTCCATTCAAACCATCCCGTACAGGGCACCACGCAGCGATGCAAGGCATAGGCGGCACTAAAGGTTTTTTTAACAGCAACCGTTTCTGCCTGGGCATTAATAATCGGATGCGTCGCCCATTCCGGCTTGATCCCCCAGTGCGCATTAATCTGATTTACCTGAGCATGCTCCAAGCCTAGGCAAGCCACTTGCTGACTCGGCCGAAGATCTGGGTTATGCAGGGCTTCAAAGCGAATCTTAAGTGCCTTGTACACAACACTATCTATTTTTGGTTTGTTTACCTCAATCCGCCCGCACATTGAATCCGCCCCAATTTCTAACCAGGTCAACCTGCTTTACTTTACCAGATTCAAACGATAAGTCAGCCTGTGTCGTGAAAGGTTTTTATGAGACCTAAGTGCTAAGGAGCATGCTGATACCAAGGGGACTAGCTGCATGTTCCCGCGTTAAATCCTTCAGGGACTTATTGATCTCTTCGGGCAAGGCATCCTGTATTTGAGACGCCAGCGCGTTTGCCAGCACCCGTCGGTGAAACGGTAAACGTTCGTCATAATAGGGTAAGGTATCTCGGAGCGCTTTTTCCTGATCAAAATCCGAAAGCAAGCTATACCTGAGCGAGCCGACTACTTGGGAAAGCTGTTCCAATGCTTCAGGCGCTAAAGTTGCGCCATGCATTCGCCAAAACAAGGAATCATCTAACCAACACTGCCCGATATAAACCCCGTAACGATCTGGAGACCATTCATCGGGTGCAATCAGGCTTAACTTTAAGGCTTGATCCTTCAGATACAAATGATACGGCGTATTCACAACCGGTTTAAAGTGAAAATCGGCGCATAAAATAAGCCGGGAAAGGGCATAATCTCGCAAAATAGCGGGTACCGAGGCCGACGATATCTGCATTATATTGCGTTTTCGGTCATCGATGGCCTGTAAGACACCGACCAGACCTTTCCCCTGAGGATTAGGCGCTTTAGTCGGGGGAATGTTTTTATGCCTTGCATTTTTATCCATTGAGAAACACTGCCGCCTTTTGCCAAGTAGACTATATAGAAGTGTTTACGCAAGATCAGGCTAACTGGATTAAATTCTCTTGTGTTGATTAAACCGACTCAATTAAAACGACTCACCTTGCAGCGTAACAAGCAAACGCCTGGCACCGCCATGATTACGATGTTCGCATAAGTAGATACCTTGCCAGACACCGATATTCAGAGCGCCTTTAGTGAGGGGTAACATCACTGACACCCCTAAGAGGCTCGATTTAATATGCGCAGGCAAGTCGTCGCTGCCCTCATAAGTATGCCGATAATAAGGCTCGTTTTCGGGTACGGCCCGATTAAAGTAATTTTCAAAGTCTTGCCTGACGGTCGGATCGGCATTTTCATTCAGCGTCAGCGATGCCGAGGTGTGTTGTAAAAAAACGTGCATCAGCCCTACCGAAATCTGATGAATTTCAGGAAGCTGCTGAAGGATCTCATCTGTTACCAAATGGAATCCGCGTACCTTGGGCTTCAACGTGATCGTCTTTTGTATCCACATAGCGTTATATCTGTGTTTCCCTGTTAAATTTTTACTCGGATGAATGAGACTAAGCACCCATTTCCTAAGAGCCGTGTCGCAATAACTGAAAAGTAACATACACTTAATAGTGAATGAACAAACAAGAGTGGTTGTCGCTTTGAAAATTCTATCTCGCGTACCAGGTCTCTTTTTTTTGTGCCTGTTTTTTTTGTGCCTGCTTTTTTTGAGCAACCAAGCTCACGCGTGGAAGATGGAGGCGGGTAAATTAACCTTATCCAGTACCGGCTCTCTTTCGCAATTGCAACAACATACCTTCCAGCAGATTTACGACACCCCCCCTATTGTGATCGCACTGCCCACGAGCGCGGGAAGCCACACCAGCAGCATTCGCATTTCTAATGTGACCACCACCGGTTTTCGCATGTCGCCGGTTGAACCTCGCTCCCATGATGGGCCGCATGCGGCAATGACAGTCTCGTATATTGCCATTGAACCGGGCAGCCATACCTTTCCCAATGGTGAAGTCATCGAAGCAGGCATATTGACCACTAACCGTACCCAATACAATGGCAATCCTAGTGGTGGCCGACGCTGGGAGACTTTGAGCTTCACCAATACGTTTGCCTCACCGGTATTACTCGCCGATATTCAGACCA
>JBFHPN010000029.1:0-11013 GCA_041592735.1 Oleiphilaceae bacterium
CGCAAGCGTAGACGGCCAGCAAATACTGAAAGGCCTGAATTTAACTGTAAAGCCGGGAGAAGTTCACGCCATCATGGGGCCTAACGGTTCTGGCAAAAGTACGCTCTCTCAAGTGCTCGCCGGCAATGAAGCTTACGAAATCACCGAAGGCAGTATTGATTATCAAGGCAAGGATCTGCTGGACATGGCAACTGAAGAACGGGCACGCGAAGGTGTCTTTCTTGCATTCCAGTACCCTGTCGAAATACCTGGCGTCAGCAACCTGCAATTTATGAAAACGGCCATCAACAATATTCGTCGTCACAGAGGGCTTGATGAAATCAATGCCGCAGAATTCATGAAGCAGGCCAAAGCCAAAATTGAACAAGTGAACCTTGACCCGGCCTTCCTGAAACGCGGTGTCAACGAAGGTTTTTCCGGTGGCGAAAAGAAGCGTAACGAAATCATGCAAATGCTGATGCTGGAACCGACTCTAGCCATTCTGGATGAAACAGATTCCGGCCTGGATATTGATGCACTTAAAGTCGTGGCGGATGGCGTTAATGCATTGCGCTCTCCGGAACGTGCTGTTGTCATGATTACTCACTACCAGCGTCTGCTCGACTACATTGTTCCCGACTACGTCCATGTTCTCGCCAAAGGCCAGATCATTAAGTCTGGCGGAAAAGAACTTGCACTGGAACTTGAAGCCAAAGGTTATGCCTGGTTAGGTATTGAGGAAGAAGCATCAGCGTGAAGGGTATTAACATGAACACTCTGGACACAATAGATTTCGGTTTGCATGCCAGCACCCAACAGCCGGCTGAACTGAATGCCTTCAGCAAAGCCAAACACGCAAAGTTGGCTGGCTGGCCAGTGCCAACCCGAAAAACAGAAGCCTGGAAATATTCTTCCAGCCGGCTTGGACTGCAATCCTGGAAATTATCCTCCCCGCTTGCAGACACACAAACAGATAACAGCTACCGGGAACATTACGCGCTCGACTGCTACACCCTAGTGGTGGAAAACGGTCAACTCCGTGGCGATTATCCGGATATAAAAGATCTCAGCATCCGTACCTTTGACCAGCTGAACAGCGAACAGTGTCAGTTTGTCGTGAATGGTGTTACAGCCAGCTCAGAAAACCTGATGTTTGCGGATCTTAATGCTGCCTATTTCCAGAATGGCCTGTTCATTGAACTGGCCTCTGGGGTTAATCTGCAAAAACCCTTGAAAATCGTGTTTCAACAAACCGGACTCTCAAGCAATTTTCCCAGACTGTTTATTCTGCTAGGGAAAAACGCAAGTATGACCCTTATAGAAGAAAGCAACAGCCAGAGCGAGATCAACCCTGCAGAACTCAAACATGGTGATGCCTGCGGTTTAATTAATTCAGTGTGTGATATTCACGTCGCCGCGAACAGTAAGCTTACTTATCTGAAAATGAATCTTGATCAGGGTGCGTGCAGACATCTGGCACATACCGGTGTGGCATTGATGCGCGACGCCCGCTTTGAAAGTTACTGCCTTTCACTGGGTAATGAGCTCAATCGTCATGATCTGATCGTAAAGCTGCTTGAAGCAGGCGCTGAATGTAATCTTAACGGGATGTGCGTCACCACGGACAAGCAACACGTGGACAGCCACACCAGCATCGAACATATTGCGCCGCATTGCACCAGCAACGAAAGCTACCGCTGTATCGCCGACGGCAAATCCCAGATTGTCTTCAATGGCCGGATTCATATTCACCCGCATGCACAAAAAACCCTGGGATCAATGAGTAATAAAAATCTGCTGTTGTCGTCAGAGGCAGAAATAGACGCCAAACCGGAACTGGAAATTTACGCCGACGACGTGAAATGCGCCCACGGCACAACCATCGGCCAATTGGACGAGACCGAACTGTATTATTTACAGACTCGCGGCATCACCCTGGATCAAGCCAAACTGATGCTGACCCTTGGTTTTGTTCTGGAGCTGGTTCGCGCCTGTCCGGTCCCGGAAGTTGCTGAGTTCTGGGAGCAAAAACTGTCTACGATACTGGGCTATAAAGCCTGAGCATAAGGATCCTAAAGCGCATGAAACACGAAACCATGCTTGATACCATACGTCATGACTTTCCTATCCTGAATCAATCAGTGCACAAAAAACCGCTGATCTATCTGGATAGCGCTGCGAGCTCGCAAAAGCCGCAGGCAGTCATCGATAGCATGGTGCATTACTATCAGCATGATAATGCGAATGTTCACCGTGGCGCCCACACCCTGGGTGATCGTGCCACACAAGGTTTTGAACAGGCCAGAGATGCTGTAAAAACCTATTTGAACGCAAGTGCCCGAGAGGAAATCATCTGGACAAAAGGCACCACAGAAGCGATGAATCTGGTGGCACATGGCCTGGCCTTCCAGCTCAAATCTGGCGATGAAATTATCCTTAGCGAAATGGAACATCACGCCAACATCGTACCCTGGCAATTAGTGGCAGAAAAAACCGGTGCACAGATACGTGTACTGCCAGTCAATGCGGCGGGAGAATTAAATCACGACGATCTGGTCGCGTTGCTTAATCCACGCAGTAAAATTCTGGCAATGACTCACGTCTCCAACGTGCTGGGCACCATCAACCCGGTCAAACGCTTTATTGATACTGCCAAGGCAGCAGGGCTGATAACCGTGATAGACGGCGCTCAGGCAGTCCCTCACTTCAGCGTCGATGTTCAGGATCTGGATTGCGACTTTTACGCCTTTTCCTCGCATAAACTATTTGGCCCGACCGGTCTGGGCGTGCTTTATGGCAAACAAGCCATGCTTGAAGCCCTTCCACCCTATCAAGGAGGCGGGGAAATGATTGAGCGTGTCAGTTTTTCCGGAACCACCTTCAACACCTTACCCTATAAGTTTGAAGCCGGAACACCGCCTATCGCTGAAGCCATCGGCCTGCATGCCGCATTGAATTATCTAGACACGCTTGACAGGCAAGCTATAGAACAACATGAACAGGCCCTACTGGCGCGTGCCAATGAATTAGTCAGCACAATTCCGGGAATGCGGGTTATTGGAACAGCGGAACACAAAGTGCCGGTGATGTCTTTTTTAATTGAAGGGCTTCACCCCAGTGATATTGGCACGCTGCTCGATCAACAGGGCATCGCTATTCGAACCGGGCATCACTGCGCCATGCCACTGATGGACAAGTTCAACATTCCCGGCACCGCACGAGCCTCGTTTGCTTTTTATAATACCCTGGAAGAAGTGGACGCCTTGTTCCAGGCGCTGACGAAAATACAAAAGATGTTTGCCTGAAAGCCCGTACTTTCAGACTAACTGACGATATTCAGCCAAGAAAGCGTCGTAATATACCGACACAGGTTTTGTTTTTAAGAGGTTGACCATGACATTAGCTACTTACGATCCGCAGCCAGCCATCAAGCTGACTGACAGTGCTAAAAAGCATATCCGCAAAGAACTCAGCAAGCATCCTGAGAAAAAAGGCTTTAAACTTTTTCTGGAAAAGAGCGGCTGCTCAGGTTTTATGTATGAAACAGAATTGTCGGATACCCCAAGCGAAGACGACCGTATTTTTGAGTTTGATGAGCAACTTCAAGTTTTTGTCCCAAATAAGGATTTACCCATGTTAATGGGCACTGAAATAGATTTCATCACGGTTGGGTTGAATTCAATGTTCCAATTCAGAAATCCGAACGTAAAAGGTGAATGTGGCTGCGGAGAAAGCTTCACAGTGACTGAAGACTGATGCACTGCGACCCTGGCCACGAATAAGAGAGACCCCATGCACGAAAAAAGAGAAGTGGTTGTTACCCAACGAGAATGTGAAGCTCGGCTGGTTCCGTCCGGAACCGAGATCATGATTCCAAAAAATTCATTTGTCACCATCACCCAGGCCCTTGGCGGCACATTTACCGTTGCGGTCAATGGCAACCTGGCCCGGATAGATGGTAAAGATGCGGATGCCCTGGGTAAAACAGTCGAGCTAGAAGAATTCGAAATTCCCGCCGATGGCAGCATCAATGAAGATCATGTCTGGGCAGCATTACGTCAATGCTATGATCCGGAGATACCCGTAAATATTGTCGAACTGGGGCTGATCTATAAATGCGAGCTAGTGACCACCGAAAGTGGCTCACAAGAAGTCCATATTGACATGACACTTACCGCACCGGGTTGCGGCATGGGGCCATCCATGATCGCGGATGTCGAGCGCAAAGTGGTGCAGGTGCCGGGCGTCGATAAAGTTGTCATCGAACTGGTATTTGATCCGCCCTGGAGTAATGAACGCCTGAGCGACGAAGCGAAACTTGAATTAGGCATGCTCTGAAGGCACACTTGTTTTTTTAACGTTGTGAACAGACATTTTTATGAGTAACACTAAGCTGGCAAGCTTCCAAGCAAACCCTTTCGGGGATTCAATCACCATCTCGGATATTCTGGAAACAATAGAGTTTCTGGATGACTGGGAAGAACGCTATAGCTATATCATCGATTTGGGCAAATCACTACCTGCCTTCCCGGAGCATGAAAAAATTGATGAGAATCTGGTTCATGGCTGCCAAAGCCAGGTCTGGCTGAGTCATTACTTCGACCCCGACACCCAGATCATGTACGTGTTACTCGATAGCGATGCCATTATCGTAAAGGGCCTTGCTGCCATTGTGTTGGCCGCACTCAACGCCAAAAAGCCGGAAGACATTGTCTCAACCGATGTCGAAACACTCTTCAACAAAATGGATTTAATGCGTCATATCAGCCCGACCCGAGGCAATGGATTAAGATCCATGCTGGAACGTATAAAAAATACTGCACGTGGATACTTAGCGAACTAAGCTAAACCTAAGCGCTTTCCTACGTAATGCATTCCAGGATTCTGATATGACAGCTCCTGCTCAATTAGAAGAAAGGATCTATACAGATGCCCACGAATATTTTGAGGGCATCATTGATGCCATAGAATCAGCAAAACGATCCATCGACCTCGAAGTCTATATTTTCGATAACGATGCACTGGGTGCTCGCATCATTCAGGCACTTAAACGTGCAGCCTTACGGGGCGTTGCCGTCAGAGTGCTGACAGATGGCGTCGGTGCCTGCGCGGATTTCGCATCACTGGCAGAAACCTTAATAGCAGCGGGCGCTGAAGTCCGGATCTATCACCCCCTGCCCTGGGATTTCAAACAATGGCGGCTATCGCTAACGCAAAGCAAAGGCCTGGAAAAATTTGCTAATTTGTTGAGCTTTATGAATAAGCGAGACCACCGCAAACTACTGATCATTGATCAAAAAAGTGCCTGGCTGGGTAGTTTCAATATCTCTCAAAAACATCTGCCACACAGCGCCCAAGGCGAAAACTGGCGAGACACGGCCATCCTTATAAGCGGCATGGATCTGGAGCCAGTGCAAATAGCATTTGATACCTGCTGGCATAAACGCAAATATCGGCACGCAGTGCTGCATTTACCCCGAACACCCTTTATTTTTAATTTCACCCGCAGCCTCAGAAACCGCCAGCGCAAACGACTACTCAACAGATTAGCGCAGGCACAAGACAAGGTCTGGATCACCAATGCTTATTTTGTGCCAGACAAAAAACTTCTGAATGCATTGATCTTTGCCAGTTATCGCCGAGTGGATGTGCGAATTCTACTGCCCGCCCGGTCGGATATTTTTTTTATTCCCTGGGCATCGTCTTATTTTTATCACGCCCTGCTCTCTGCCGGGGTGCGCATCTTCGAATATCAGGACAGAATACTGCACGCAAAAACCATTATCATTGACGACTGGGCCACCATAGGCTCCAGCAATTTAAATAGCCGAAGCTTACATCATGATCTGGAACTCGATTACAGCTTGCAGCAGCAGGAAAGCAAAGAATCGCTGATCAAGGATTTTCTGGATGACCTGAAAAACAGCAAAGAGATGGATCAATACAGCTTTGAGCAAAAACGACTCTGGCAACGCCTGCTCGGTGGTTTACTGGTGATCTTCTTCTCCCGCTGGGTGTAGGATGGCAGACACACCTACGATTCACTTACCAGGCAATCAATAAATCATCTTCCTGGATATTTAACCGCCCCGGATCAACCGCGATGGTGCCACTTGAAAAATGCGGATGCACCTGAGAAACCGTCAGCGCGGCTTTAACATTTTGCAGATCAATACCAGCTAAACGATCCGCATCAAAAAAGTTTGAGCTTCGGTATAAAGAAAAGGTGTCTCCAGGGCGAATACCCGCTCCCGCCCCCGCAGAAAAATGTAATGTTTTGCCTTCCACCCGGGAAACTCGCGTCATAAAGGGCTGACATTGAAGCTGTTCCGTCACCTCATCGGCAATTGCATCGAGTAACGCATAGACTTTAGTGCCATAGTCCTGCTGTTGAAATGCCAGTGACTCAAAACCGACATTTGCCGACAATTCCGCCTGCCAGTCACCCTCGGTGGCAAACTGCTGTTGCATCACCAATGCACCACTAAACCCGTCATGGATGAATATATCCACTACAAAACGCCGGTTCATATTCGTGCTCTTGGCCAGACGTTTGAGCTTGGTCCAATAATCGTTGGAGTACGCACTGGTATCTTCGATCCCTAAATCCCTGATAACCCCCGAAGCCACAAACTGCACACCCGCTTGTTTTGCAAAATGGGTCGTTTGAGAGAGGGTTAACTGTTCGGTGTAGTGGCTCGGCGCATTGCGTAAATCTTGATGCAGCGAAATATGACTTTGCTCATAAACCTGCAAAGCATTTCTGGCTTGCAGGGTATGCGCTAACTGGCTGGCAAAGCCCCGTTCAATATCCCCGATACGTCCCATGCGAGCCTGTTGCGGCACTTGCAATGAAAACCCGACTACCGCCAACTGTTTTTTATAAGACTGCGCTTTCGATAATTCACAAACCGCATGGTGCTTTATTTCAATACTCATATCCAGTACGAGGTCGCCACCCTGCTTATGCTCTTTTACAATCAGGCTTTTCCCCAGATATGCGCGCGGGCTTTGTTGCTGACTTTGCAGTGTTGCCTGCTTAAACGCCTCCGCCATGGCCTGTGATTTCGCCGCCTCATAATTACCGGAAGACAGGGGAGCACGACCGCTAACAGATAACCACTCGGCTGAAGCAGCCCACACAGACGAACATATCATTAGCGACAGCAGCAAAATGCTATACGGGATAAGCATGGAGTTTTTCAAACAGGTCATATATTTCCCTTCTTACCAAAAGCGATGCAGCAAAGCGGCATAGTGCTGCCCTTTGTATCTGGGTTTACGTTTTTAGGCAGTTCTCTTGAAAAACTTGTGCCATCTCTCAAAAAACCGGCAGATTTTTATTAAAAAATCCGTAAAATCGCTGTTTTGGTTTCTATAGATTGCTATTCTTCAAACATAAAGTTACAAAGCGTGACGTGCGCTGCGTTGTCAAAGCAAACTTTCCGTTAAACTTGGCAAAATTCCGTCGCGAGATGTAATCATAACTCCTGGGGTGAACGACTCTGCGGATACACGGCGACACCTAGAAACAGCGTTAACAATTGATACGTTTAGGGAACAAGGACAACATGAGCGTCAGCGTGACACCCCATCTGAATCGACCACTATGTAAACTTCTAAGCAGTCTACTGCTTCTTTGCATCAGCTCTCAGGCATTCAGTGGTTACAAAGCCTTCCTTGATCCGCGTTCCATGGCAATGGGGGGCACCGGTGTTGCGGCATCCACCAAGTTCAATGCGTCCTCACACAACCCTGCTTTAATCGCCTTTAACCGGGGCGACAAGCCCGACAAAATATATATAAGCAGCTCTGTTGGTGTGCGTGAGCTATATAATGAAGAACTGAACAAAGATATCCTCGAATATCAAAACTCAACGATTGAAGATGATTTCATCAATGCTGTGATTAACGGCAATCTGACAGAAGGCCGCATCCATGGAGAAAAACTTAAAAAGCTTCTCAAGGAAAAAGAGTATAGCTCTTACCGCTCAGATGAAATGACCTCGTTCAGCTTGCTGGTCGATACCAAGCCCGTCACCATCAATGCCTTTTTCAGACGTGAAGTCCGGGAAATGTCGGTTATTCTGGATCGCGACTCAGCGACCATTGATTTCGCCATCGAATTACTGGAAGATGGGCAAGCCTCACCTAAAATCGCCGAGGCACTGATTTCCTCGGTAGACAGCACCTACTTCAATTTTTCCGAGTTTGGCGCCACCGTTGCAACAACGAATGTTATCGATTACAACATGCCCATCTCCTGGGGTTTTACGCCTAAATTAATCCAATTCAACTCTTCTCACATATCAGAAGACCTGAATGATTACGATGTGAACAACCTGACACCGCCTCGCCCAAGCGACAGCAACCTGGAATGGAACCTCGACGTAGGCTTTGCCATGCTCTTTACCGATGATTTTCTCCGGGAAGAATTTGGCCTTGATGGCTGGTGGCTTGAAGGTGAATGGGTGTTTGCGTTCTCTGGTATGAATATGTTTCCGACCGATATCACCAATTTCACCCCCCCGCGCTTTGACCGTAAATTCCCCGGCGATAAATCATCTGTCCAGGCGCTATACCAGGTAGGTATCGCCCACTACCGCGAAAAATTCATGGTCACCATGGATATTGAGCTGACAGAAGATAAGGTCTTCGAAGGCTTCGAAGGCAATCGTCGCTTTGTCTCTTTTGGTGGCGAATACTATTGGCGCGATGATTTTCATTTGCGCGGCGGTTTCCGTCTTAATGTCTCGGCAACAGACAGAGGCGCCAAAGAGCAAAACTCACTGCATGCAGGCTTTATGTATCAACCCCATGGTTTAAGCGTGGAAGCTGCCGCCATGATCAGTGAAGTCGAAATTGGTGGCACTATAGGTTTCGGTTTAGCTTTCTAAGCCTCCGCCATTGTTTCTTGTAAGTTACTTGATTTCTCTGGCAGAAATACTAACTATATCCTGGCAACTGATAACTCAACGAAACAGGCTTCACCGTTATGCAAATATTTCTGGTGGGTGGCGCGGTTCGCGATCAACTCCTCAATCTGCCCGTGAAAGATCGGGATTGGGTGGTTGTCGGTAGTTCACCCAACGCCATGATCAAACAAGGTTTTTCCCAGGTCGGCCAGGATTTCCCGGTTTTTTTACATCCCCAGACGCATGAAGAGTATGCGCTTGCCCGCAAAGAGCGAAAGCAAGGTACGGGCTATACCGGGTTCGTCTGCGACACTAGCGAAACCGTTTCTCTGGAAGAAGATCTGCTGCGGCGCGATCTTACAATCAATGCCATGGCCCAGGATGAACATGGTCAACTCTTCGATCCTTTTGGCGGCCAGACGGATCTGCAAAACAAGCTACTCAGACATGTATCACCCGCATTTAAAGAAGATCCCCTGCGGGTTCTGCGTGTAGCCCGTTTTGCTGCACGCTTTAAACATTTAGGCTTTACGATCGCACCAGACACCCTGCAATTAATGACCGAGATGACGCAAAGTGGCGAGCTCGATCATCTGGTTGCCGAACGCGTCTGCCAGGAAAGCCTCAGAGCAATGAGCGAACTGTCACCGGCCGTCTATTTTGAGGTGCTTCGCGAGGTCGGCGCTTTGAAGGTACTGTTTCCAGAAATCGATGCACTCTTCGGCATTCCACAACCAGAGAAACATCATCCGGAGATAGATTGCGGCATTCATACCTTGATGGTACTTGAACAGACCGCCAGACTCACAGAAGACAGTACGATTCGCTTTGCATCTTTACTTCATGATCTGGGAAAGGCCCTGACAGACCCTGAAAACTGGCCGCATCATTACGGCCACGAGAGGCTTGGCTTAAAAGCGATTAAGCAGCTCTGCGCACGCACCCGCCTGCCTAATGCCATTAAAGAACTGGCATTGCTGGTCTGCGAATATCACACACACATTCACAAAGCCCTGGAATTAAAACCGGAAACCGTACTAAAAGTATTAAAAAACAGTGATGCATTCAGGCGATCTGAACGCTTCGATGCGATGTTGCTTTGCGCCAAAGCAGACTCCAGAGGAAGAACCGGTTTCGAAGAAATCGACTATCCACAGGCCGATTATTTTAAAGCAGCCCTGGAAGCGGCTCAAACGGTAGACATCCAATCATTGGTTAAACAGGGGCTGCAAGGTAAAGCACTTGGCGATACCATAGACCGGGAGAGAGTGCAGCGAATTGCGCAACTCAAAAAACAAACAGTAAAGAACGCGTAATCACCACTATTGATGCCTTAGCGACCGCCTGCGAATCCGTTTTGGCGCCAGGCTTCGAAACTGACGACCGCCACAGCATTAGACAAATTCATACTTCGGCTTGAAGGCAGCATAGGAATGCGCAAACGATGCTCGGGCGGAAAAGACGCCAGAATATCGGGGGGCAGCCCCGAGGTTTCTGATCCAAACAACAACACATCCCCTTCCTGATACGCGATCTGATCATGCGGACGACTGCCCTTCGTGGTACAGGCATATATCCGTGCATCACCTACTGCCGCTTTAAAGGCCTGATAGTTTTGGTGCCGAAAGACTTTAGCCAGATCACGATAGTCCAAACCGGCCCTTCTTAATTTTTTCTCTTCAAGATCAAATCCGAGAGGCTCGATCAAATGCAGACAACAACCATTATTGGCAATTAATCGAATAATATTACCGGTGTTGGGCGCGATGCGCGGCTCAAACAGAGCGATCTGAAACATAGATACCAAAAGACAAGATAAAAATGAAAGGGAAAGTTGTTCTTCGCGTAAGGCACAATTCAGGCTGAATGCCGATGCCAATAAACAGATGGCATCAGCATTTAGCCTTATCTATTAATGAGCGGTAGACTCGCCCGCTGCTTCGGCTTCTTTCTGACGCTGCATCACTGCTTGTGCAAATATCGCATCAAAATTAACAGGTGCCAGCATCATGGCAGGGAAGCTCCCCTTGATGACAACCGTATCAATCGTTTCACGCAAATAAGGAAACAGCAAATTAGGACAGAAGGCATTAAGCGCCTGAGCAAGATGGCCAGCTTC
>JBFHPN010000030.1:0-10877 GCA_041592735.1 Oleiphilaceae bacterium
GCAACTAAAAACGCACTATAGCTATATAAGCACCAGATTATCTCGGTGAATCAATTCCGGCTCATGACAGTAACCCAGAATTCCTGAAATCTGATCACTGGATACCCTCATTATCTTCTGTGCATCCTCAACGTCGTAATTGACCAAACCTCGTGCAACCTCAACCCCGCTCTGATCTTCACACGAGACCATATCGCCTCGCCTGAAAGCGCCATACACAGCCTTAACCCCCACAGACAAGAGACTTTTGCCCCCCTTCTGCAGAACAGCAACGGCCCCCTCATCAAGCACCACCCTACCAGCTGTTTGCAAATGACCCGCCAACCATTGCTTTCTGGCCGCTTGCCGAGTCTGGGCTGGCAACATCAAGGTCCCCAACTCTTCGGCAGCACGGAGCCGCACCAACACCTGCTCAATCCGGCCTCCGACAATAACCGTAAACGCACCGGATCGCGCAGCCAAACGCGCTGCACGCAACTTGGTCATCATACCACCCCGACCAAGCAATCCCGCACCACCTGCAGCCATCAGATCCAGTGACGGATCAGATGCCTGCACTGAAGATAACAATTTAGCATCCGAATTCTTGCGCGGGTCTTTATCAAACATACCCGCCTGATCCGTTAATATGATTAACCCATCCGCTTCCACCAGGTTCGCAACTAAAGCACCCAAGGTATCATTATCACCAAAACGTATTTCATCCGTCACGACAGTATCATTTTCATTAATGATCGGGATCGCACCCAGATCCACAATCGCCCTTAAGGTGCTGCGAGCATTTAAGTAACGCTTTCTATTAGACAAATCATCATGCGTAAGCAGAACCTGTGCTGTTAATAAGCCATGGCATTTAAACGCTTCTTCATAGGCCTGCACCAAGCCCATCTGACCAACCGCTGCCGCCGCCTGAAGCAAGGGAAGCTGCTCAGGTCTCGCCTTCATTCCGAGACGAGACATACCCTCAGCAACTGAACCCGAGGAGACCAGAATCAATTCCAAACCTTCTTTGCGCAACAGCGCCAATTGATCTACCCAATCCTTAATAGCCTGCCTGGCCAGACCTTTACCATCATCTGTTAATAATGCACTACCAATTTTTACAACCCAGCGTCCTGACTGAGTCAATTTTGTTCGCGTTATCGCCATATCACCTAGCACTCTAAATGTATATTTTTAGCACACCCTAAAATACAGACACCTTTCAAGTCATTAGCGCCTTCTAGGGCGCATAATATACTTCCGCTTCATCATCCTCATCATCATAATCGTCGTCCTCATCGTCCTCGTCGCCACTTTGCGCTTTTCGAGCGGCACGCTGAGCTTCTTTAAACGCCAACAGATTCTCCCTGGCCTCTTGCTGCATTTTCTGCTTAATAAGTCGCTCATGTTCAGCCAAGGCTTCATCTTCCTCTTCAGCCAGATTCCTGGCCTCAATCCAATGCATAATATCCCGACACATTTGATCCAGACCCTGAGCATTGATACCTGAAACGCGATAAACCGGTCCCGTCCAGTTGAGCGCCTGCACCAAATGATCACACAACGCGTCACGATCCTCCTCGGGCACAAGATCAAGCTTATTTAACACCAGCCAGCGATCTCTTGATGCCAGTGTAGGACTAAATTTCTGCAACTCTCCGACTATTGCCCTGATCGACTGCTCGGGCGAGCTCTCATCAAAGGGCGCCATATCCACCACATGCAATAACAGGCGGGTTCGCACCAGATGTTTCAGAAATCGAATTCCTAAACCCGCCCCTTCAGCCGCGCCTTCAATCAATCCGGGAATATCTGCCACCACAAAGCTTTTATGATCCCCCACTCTGACCACACCCAAATTCGGAACCAGGGTCGTAAACGGATAATTAGCGACTTTCGGCTTAGCAGCAGAAATGGCTCGTATCAGCGTAGATTTACCCGCATTTGGCATTCCCAATAAACCCACATCTGCCAACACCTTCAACTCAAGACGAAGTGTTCTGGCTTCTCCTTCTTTACCTTTGGTGGTCTGGCGGGGCGCCCGATTTACACTCGATTTAAAACGCGTATTACCCAAACCATGAAAACCGCCCTGAGCAACAACCAGGCGCTGACCAATAGCCGTTAAGTCGCCCAACACCTCTTCTGTCTCAATATCTATGATCGACGTACCAACCGGCACCTGCAGCACCAAATCATCTCCTTTTGCACCGGTACAGTTGCGACCACGACCCGGCTCTCCGGACTTTGCCCGGTAATGCCTGACATATCGATAGTCAATCAGGGTATTAATTGAATCGTTGGCCTCTAAAATAATCGACCCACCATCACCCCCATCGCCACCATCCGGGCCACCTTTAGGAATGAACTTTTCACGACGAAAGCTCAAGCAGCCATTGCCACCCTTTCCCGCTTCAACCGAAATAGTCGCTTCATCTACAAATTTCATTGTTCACCCTGCCCTGATCATGACCTTGCAAAAAAAAAGCCCCGCACAGCGGAGCCTTTTAAACTAACAGCCGTTACTGCTTACTCCGCAGCTTCAACCATAACATATTTTCTGTTTTGTGGACCTTTGGTCACAAATTTCACAACGCCTGAGGCTGTTGCAAACAAGGTATGATCCTTACCACAACCTACGCCGTCACCCGCATGAAAACGTGTGCCGCGCTGACGCACTAAAATACTGCCAGCCTGCACTACCTGACCACCAAAACGCTTGACACCCAAGCGTTTGGACTGAGAATCGCGACCGTTACGGGTACTACCACCCGCCTTCTTGTGAGCCATTTTCCTACTCCCCTTAGTTTCAATTACTTCACTTCGACCACACCTATTGGCGCTCGATCAAAAGAAGGTTTCAGTTTAAGCGTTGATGCCCGTAATCTTCACCTCAGTAAACCACTGACGGTGACCCATTTTCTTCATATGATGCTTACGACGCTTGAACTTCAGAATGCGAACTTTGTCATGACGACCGTGTCCAACTACTTCTGCCGTTACCTTTGCACCAGCTACCACTGGCTCGCCAATCTTAACATCATCACCATTGGCAACTAGTAATACTTTATCAAAATCAATTGAAGCACCGGTTTCGAGTTCAATTTTTTCTAACTTAAGTACTTCACCTTCGGTGACACGGTGCTGCTTTCCACCACTTACAATCACTGCGTACATATTCAGTTATCTCCACACAATCAAACAAGCCTTGCGCTGATTTTCAGAATCAGCCGCCGGCCATTTCCCTTGCTCTACGCCTTTGCTAGATGCACTATAGTCGGCATTAGCGATATCGAATAAACGATACCCAGGTCTGTTTCTTTTAATAAGCGACTACCCAATGGCAAGCCACTTTGCTCAAACTTAACACTCAAGCCTATCAGTTTCTAAAGGAAGCACTCTGGCAACCCTATCACTGAGAACATAACCTAGAATAAGAGGGCGCGTGATTCTATTGAAATTCATCATTTATTGCAAGTAAATTTTACCCATTCTATACAAATCAAGTAATCATAAGATAATCTCTACTGGAACAGCTCTTTGCTTGACAGACGAGGCATGTAGACCTAGCATGGGGGCCATTTTTTAAGGGCTTTACTAAGAATTTAATCATGCAATTAGAAGCGATTTATCAGAGCGTTGAACGCGAGTTCGAAGCAGTTAATCAACTTATCAAATCTCAACTTTCTTCAGATGTCCCTCTGGTTGAAAAAATCGCTCACTATATCGTCGAAAGTGGCGGCAAGCGAATGCGCCCTCTTTTGGTATTATTAACCTATCAGGCCCTTCAAACCGAAGCAGATACGCAAACCAATCTCAACGCGTCTGCTTTTTGTAAACTTGCCACCATTATTGAGTTTCTGCATACCGCCACCTTATTGCACGATGATGTCGTTGATACCTCCAACATGCGTCGCGGGCGATCCACAGCAAATGCCAAATGGGGCAATGCCCCGAGCGTGCTAGTTGGTGACTTCCTGTATTCCCGAGCCTTTCAGATGATGGTAGAGATAGGCAGCCTACCTGTGATGAACATACTCTCTGACGCCACCAATGTCATTGCCGAAGGAGAAGTATTCCAACTGATGAATTGTAAAAATCCTGATGTCTCTGAACAGGCCTACTTTGAGGTCATCAAAAATAAAACAGCCATGCTCTTTCAGGCCGCGTCACATTCTGCAGCCATTCTCGCCGGCGCATCTGCGGAGCATGCAGAAAATCTTAAAGAGTTCGGCCTTGAAGTAGGCCTGGCCTTCCAGCTGGTTGACGATATGCTCGATTATGTAGGCAACGCTGAAACCATGGGCAAAAACGTTGGCGATGACCTTGCAGAAGGCAAACCCACCTTACCATTAATCTTCGCAATGCAAAACGGCACGCCAGACCAGCGCACTCTGATCAGAAAAGCCATACGCAGCGGAGATGCCACTCACCTGGATGCCATTTGCGAAGCTGTTATCAGCTCAGGCGCTTTAGCATACACCGAAAACGCCGCAAGAAATTGCTACACCAAGGCTTGCCAATCCATTGCCTTACTACCAGAATCACGCTATAAAGAAGCGCTGTTGGGTCTAGCAAAACTGGCAATAGAACGGAATAAATAAACCTGTTTCGCTCCAGCTTAAGCTATACTTGATTGACTTTTACCGGACTTTAGACGAGTTATTCCATGCTTCAGCTTTCAGAACTTGATTCCTCCTTTTTGTACCTGGAAACAGAAAGAACCCCGCTGCATGTTGGAGGCGTCTTTGTCTTTAAGCGACCTGAAACCGGCTCTAATCTTAGTTATGATCGCTTCAAAGCAATCATGACATCCATACTCGGCAATGAACCCTTTTTCAGGGAGCGCCTTGTTGAATACCCCCTTAACCTCGATTTACCCATCTGGGCGGATGATCCTGAGTTCGATATTAACAACCATGTAAAGCACAGCCATTTAGGCAGCAACAACAATTCTTTATTGGCAATGGCCTCCGATTTTTTCAGCGTACCTCTCGATAGAACAAGACCGCTGTGGGAGGCACTTTTTGTTGAACGCTTGGATTATGACTCCGGACAAAACTTTAACAGTGATCACTTTGCCCTGTTGCTCAAAGTGCATTTGACGGCCATAGACGGAATGAGCGGTGAAGACATTCTGAGCCAGCTTGTACATGTCAGCCCAGAAGAAAGAGACATTGAAATACCTGAAAATAAGTGGTCCCCCAAACCTTTGCCAAATACCGGCAGCTGGATTGGTGCTGCCTACAATAATGTATTTAACATCCCCAATAAATTAACTGTCCTTGCCAAAGAAACAGCGGCCTCTGCTTTTTATTCCGTGCTATACGAGAATCTCGAAAAACTGCATCTTCCTCCCAGCCTGATGAAAGTTGCCAGCACACCGATAAATCAGAAAATCACAGCAAAACGTCAAATCGAAAATATTGAGATACCACTAAGTAAAGTCAGAAATATCAAGAAACAACTTGGAAATGTGACCACCAATGACGTGATGATGGGCATCTGTGCCGAGGCGCTCTCAAGCTATTTAAACGCCATGTCAGCACACCCCAAACAAGATCTCATAGCTCTGGCCCCGATTTCGGTTCGATCCACCAGCCTGGACATTAAATCGGGCAACAAACTCTCGGCAACCCTGTTTTCGCTGGCAAGCTCGGAGACGGACCCTATCAAGCGTATACGCCTGATTCATCAAGCAGCAACATCCTCCAGCAGCTATAAAGAGGCGATTGCCGCCAACCATCTGACTGAACTGGTACCCTCTTGCACAGCCGGTCTGTCTGCACGGGTTTACACTGAATTTTTGCTCGCACAGAAACATAAGCCGATGTTCAATCTGCCGATCATCAACATTCCCGGCCCGCAATTCCCTTTATACTTTGAGGATGCAGAATTAATTAAGTTCATCAGCACAGCCCCCTTATTTGATGGCATTGGATTAGCGCTGATGATTGTCAGCTACAATGGCAATTACAGCATCACCTGTACCTACAATCCTGACATCATGCCCCTGAAAAAGGGCTTCAAACACTACCTTCAAACCGCCTTTGAAACGATTTGCAACAGTGATCTGACACAACAGGAACAGGATCAACTACACGAACCGGCAAGCGACATGCAGGATAAAGAAACCAGAATAGGCTTTATCAATGATGTCGCGGAAAGAGTAAGCAGCTTATTTTCAAACCAGAAATAAACGGCTATACGTTTAATTTATTCTTGAAATACCCATGAAAGGAAGGATTTCTTTTCTTCTGCACTCGCTTTAGACCATAACACCTTTAACTGATCACTTATAGTTTGTGAGACTTTGTCTGCTTCCGCTGGTAATTGCTTTGCATCTAATACCACTGGATCCGGCTTAGTGTCTTTGAGCAGGCCACTCAAGATTCCTTGCGCCACCGATTCACTTACCCGCTCATTGTTTTGATCCACTATCTGCGCACTAAACTCGGCCGCCAAGGCACTTGCCTCTTTGAAATGACTCGCGGCAGGATAGATAAAGGTATATTGCTTACCTGGTTCAGCTTTAATCAGCACCTCTTTAGGCGCGGACTGAGCAACATCGACGCGCGAACCCGTTTGCTCATCAGCTTTTGCCCTTCCCCAAATACTTTTATATTGAAACACGACCAGATTTTCCCCTTCCTTCAACGCATAACGTGTTTCAAGGTTGCTCAACAGATATTGGGTAACAGGCCTCCCATTAACTGAGAGGAGATTAATGTTTTCCGGTGCCATCAGGATCGCCACCTCACTATCTGGCAACGCTGCACCCTCATAGGTTTTAACAGGCTTATTCCCTGAACAGGCTGAGATGAAGAAACATAACACCAGCAAAATTAAAAAATCACTCACACGCACCCACATACCCATTCCTTAAACAAATATTTATTATTGCGCGCTATTTTGCCGAGAAGTGCCAATTGAATCAAATTTAATAAATGAACCGCATAAAGAAAGCGCACTGCTCATAAAGTAAACGATTACATTTTTATTTTTTTATTGTACAGTAGGCAAAGAATAAGAAAAATTTCGGAAGCGAGGGGCATTCATATGGACACAAACATTTCAGATCTGCATAGACAAAACGAGTTTGGTAATAGCCATATACCGTTCAGAAGCGATCGATTTTTTACCGTTGGTTCAAAGTGGTACTTTACTACGCGTGAAGGCTTTGATAGCGGCCCCTATGCGAATCGAGAACGCGCCGAGAAAAGTTTACGCCGTTTTCTGGATATCGTACAAAAGTTACCTGAAGATCTGCCTACACACCACTGATCAGATGCTGCCTGTTGAACAAGCAGGGTAATCATAGCGCCTAACCCTGCGCAGGCATATAAGCTCAGACACTGTATGCCCCGATTAAGGCATGTATAACATGCAAACTAACGAGGGCAAATAGACCTGCAATAACATCATCCAGCATAATACCCAGGCCACCCTTTACCTGCTTATCAAACCATGCAATAGGTTGCGGCTTCCAGATGTCAAAAAGCCGAAACAGGATAAACCCAAGCACAATCCAGCCCCAACCCTCTGGCGCGGCGATCATGGTTATCCAGAATCCGACAAATTCATCCCAGACAATACCGCCATGATCATGCACACCCAATGCCCTGGAAGTTTTTTCACACAGATAAATACCTAACAGGAAACTAAGCACAATAAGCAGACAAAACCAGTACCATGACAAGGATTGCATGGGCAAATAAAACAACACAGCCATGGCCGTGCCAACGGTGCCAGGTGCTTTTGGCGAGCAACCGCTACCAAACCCAAACGCCGCAAAATGGACCGGGTTGTATAAGAATTTTTCAGGTAATTTATTCAAAGTGCTGATACCCTTTTGTTTGATTCATTAGCGGCCGCCCATCCAGATAAACACCCTTCCCAGACTCAACATAACCGATAACGGCAGGTAATACCCCTTTGTAAGCTTTCGAAAATTCAGCCCACTTAAGCGGCGACATGGTAAATAATAATTCGTAATCATCGCCCGAAGTTAAGGCCAAAGCGCACGCACCTTCATCCCCGACAATGCTTTTCAAGGCTGCGGATAAAGGCAGACGTGCAGACTCCAGAAAAATGGACACGCCCGAGGCAACTGCCAAATGCTCAGCTTCGGCTAGCAAACCATCTGATATATCGATACAAGAAGACGCCAAACCCAGCAAAGACAGCCCCAACTCAATTCTTGGCTCCGGGGCATAATATCGATCCAATAAAAAATGCTGATCAGCATTTAAGGATGCGGGAGTCGAGGCATACTGATCAAGCAGATTCAAGGCTGCGCCTGCATCTCCCAGTGTACCGCTGACAATCAGCAAATCTCCCGCTTTGGCACCACTGCGCAGCAAGGGTGTCTGAGACAACCAGCCGTGCACCTGAATTGAAATACATAATGGCCCTTTTGTGGTGTCGCCTCCCATTAATGGAAATGCATATTTGTCAGTCAGGCCCTTCAACCCGGAAGAAAACTGACTTAACCATTGCGCATCATAACCAGGAAGGGTCAAGGCCAAGGTATAAAACCCAGGGCGAGCCCCCATTGCCGCCAAATCGCTCATAGCCGATGCCAGCGCACGATGCGCCAAACGGTCTGCTGGTGCATGCCGGGGAAAATGCACCCCCTCAACAAGGGTATCAATGGAAACACAAAGAGAATGCCCTGAAGGAACGTTAACCACAGCGCAATCATCGCCGTTTCCCTGGGTGAAGCAAGTGGAAGAGGTAAGCCCCAGTGGAGCAAAAAAACGTTCGATTATTTCAAATTCATTCATACGTTTTTATGCTCCGGGAGGATTCAATGAGGAATCAGCGCAGGCACAACTATTTATTCCTGGTTTCGGGCGCACGCAATCGGAGGCTTAGTTTATCCAGAATACCGTTAATATATTTATGACCATCGGTGCCGCCAAATAACTTGGCCAGTTCTACCGCTTCGTTAATAACGACCCGATAAGGCACATCAATACGATGTTTGAATTCAAAGACACCCATCCTCAATAAACTCAGTTCAATAGGATCAACCTCTGAAATAGCTCGATCCAAAAACGGCTCAAGCTCACGATCCAGCTCGGTCACCATTTTGGGGATTTCACGAAAAACATCTTTGAAATATTGCGCATCAATCTTTTCAAAATCATTATCGGCACGAAACTCAGCCTCGATCTGAGCAATACTACTGCCGGATACCTGCCATTGATATAAGGCCTGTAAAATCAGCTTTCTGGCCTTTTTACGCTGGGCTGTTCCGGGTCGCTTAGGTGCTTGAGGGCTCGTTTCGCTCACTTAGATACCTGCTGTTTTAAACAAATTAACCATTTCCAGAACCGACATGGCTGCTTCAGCACCTTTATTACCGGCCTTAGTACCCGAGCGCTCAATCGCCTGTTCAATTGTATCTACGGTTAATACGCCAAAGGCAACCGGCAAACCATACTCAAGAGAGACCACACCCAGGCCTTTGGTACATTCACCCGCAACATACTCAAAGTGAGGCGTACCGCCACGAATCACTGCACCTAAGGCTATAATTGCATCATACTTTTTGGTTGCCGCAACGCGCTTTACCGCCAGTGGAATTTCAAATGCGCCTGGCACGCGGTAAACTTCAATATCGGCCTCGGCGACACCTTGCCGAACCAGTGCATCAATGGCACCAGACAACAAGCTTTCGACCACAAAACTATTAAAGCGACCCACAACTATCGCGTAACGGCCTGAAACTTCTTTAAAATTCCCTTCATAGGTTTTAACGTTATACATGCTCAACTCTCTTCTCGTAACATAAATAGATGCTTAGTGCAGATAAACACTAACCTTCGTAAGGTAAAAATTCGACAACTTCCAAATCAAAACCAGACAACGCTGAAAATTTCATTGGCGGATTCAACAAGCGCATTTTGGTCACCCCCAGGTCACGCAGAATCTGCGAACCTGTGCCAACCGTTAAATAGGCGCCCGAAGCTGACTGGCCCGCAGCGGGTGTATTTCGGAAAAATTCTGACAAACGGGTTTCCAACTTGACTTGCTGCATACCTCCCAGAATAACCAGCACTCCCGAACCTTCCTGAGTTATTTTCTCCAGGGACTTCTGCACGGACCAGCTTTGTGAATCCGGTTTTTTTAGCCCCAAGGTATCTCTGAGTATATCGGTTGACTGAACCCGCACAACAGGTAACTCTGCATTGGCCAAGTCACCCAACACAAATGCCAGATGCGTTTGCTCCTGCAGCTTATCTTTATAAGTAATCAGCTTAAAGGGGCCATACTCCGTGTCTACATCATGCTCTTCCTGACGCGCAACCGTTTGTTCATTCATCGCACGATAATGAATCATGTCGGCAATAGTGCCGATTTTAAGCCCATGCTCTTTGGCAAAGCGCTCTAAGTCCGGACGCCTTGCCATCGAACCATCTTCATTCATTATTTCAACAATGGCTGCGGCCGGCTCAAAACCCGCCATACGTGCAAGATCACAGCCTGCTTCAGTATGTCCGGCACGACTCAACACACCCCCTGGCTGAGCCATAATAGGGAAAATATGCCCAGGCTGGACAATCTGATGCGGTTGCGTAGCACGCCCAACTGCCGTGCGTATTGTATGCGCACGATCTGCAGCCGATATCCCGGTGGTAACACCTTCTGCTGCCTCGATAGATACCGTGAAGTTTGTTTGGAACTGTGCATTATTCGCTCGCGCCATTGGAGGCAAGCCTAGAAATTCACAACGCTCTTTCGTTAACGTCAGGCAGATGAGTCCGCGGGCATATTTTGCCATGAAATTAATATCATCCGGCCTCACTTGCTCGGCAGCAATGACCAGATCACCTTCGTTTTCTCTGTCTTCGTCATCCATCAAGATAACCATTTTACCTTGTCGGATA
>JBFHPN010000031.1:0-10814 GCA_041592735.1 Oleiphilaceae bacterium
CGGCAAACTGTCTGAGTCTGCAACGAACACCAGTCAACGTATAATAAAACAGCAACTGATAAACGTAGGCTTGCAAATGTTTCCCGCATTGCTGGCGATGCTGTTAGCGGTGTTTAGCCTTACCTGGATTCGACATATTGCAAATCAGGTATTTACCCAGAAAGAACTGGCAGAGATCACCCTACATTCAATTGGAGACGCTGTGATCACAACTGATGCCACTGGCAATATCCGCAACATGAACCCCGCTGCTGAAAAACTAACCGGGTGGACAAACCTGGACGCAAGAGGAAGACCCTCTCAGGATATTTTCAAGATCGTCGATGCAGAAACCAAACAACCCGTTGCGAATCCAATCGAAATCTGCCTAAAAGAAGCCAAGGTAACGGCATTAAGCACGGCATGTGTACTTCTGAGAAATGATGGCACCGAACTTGCCATTGAAGATTCAGCCGCACCTATTCTCGATCGCCAGGGTATTCCGGTTGGTGCCGTTTTAATTTTTTACGATGTCAGACAGATTCAGCATATCCCCCGCTTACTTTCTATTCAGGCCTCAAGAGATGCCTTAACAGGCTTGTGTAATCGCCATGAATTTGAGCTGCAAGTTGCCGGGATGCTTGAAAACGCCATCAAACAAAATCGCCAACATGCTTTTGCTTATATAGATCTCGACCTATTTAAATTGGTCAATGAAACCTGCGGACACAGTGTCGGTGATCGCTTGTTATGCCAGATAGCGCATCTGCTCAAGCAAATCATTCCCGATAGTGCCTTACTGGCAAGAATGGGTGGCGATGAGTTCGGTTTACTGCTCACGGATACTTCAATAGATCAGGCGAAGCAGATAGCTGAGCAGTTATGCAAGGTCATATCCAGGTTCAATTTTAGCTTTGGAAAACATCGCTTTGATATCAGCATCAGTATTGGGCTGGTCCCCATAAATGCTTCGAGTGCAAGCGTCACCGAACTATTACGCCAAGCGGATTCAGCATGTTTTACCGCCAAGGAGAAAGGTCGTAATCGTATTCAAGTGTATTATCCTGATGATAACAAGTTGCGTTCCCGGCAAAAAGAAATGTCGTGGGTGTCCAGAATTAATAACGCTTTCAATAATAATCAGTTCTTACTCTACGGCCAAATCATTGAACCTAACCAGCCCCTACTCACCCGACATATTGAGATACTGCTGCGCATGCGCGATGAGTCGGGCAATGTTGTATCTCCAGGGGAGTTTCTTCCTGCGGCTGAACGTTATGGCCTTATGTCCAAACTGGACAGATGGGTGATAAGCCAGTCGATGACCACGCTAAGCAAGTATTTTAAGAGTCATTCCACCGACCTGATTTGCAACATAAACCTATCAGGTCTGAGCCTGGTAGACGAAAGCCTGCAAGATTTCATTGCCCAACAGCTTGATTATCATCAGGTACCGCCGGCTTCTGTCTGCTTTGAAATTACCGAAACCGCCGCCATCTCAAATTTCGAGCTTGCCATCAGCTTTATGCTCAATATTAAAGCACTGGGTTGCAGCTTTGCATTAGATGATTTTGGCAGCGGCTTATCATCTTTTGGCTACTTAAAACGCCTGCCTGTTGATTATTTAAAAATTGATGGTGCGCTGGTCAAGGAAGTCAAAGAAGATCATGTCAGCCAGGCCATGGTGGCCGCGATTTCTCAGATTGGTCGGGTAATGGGAGTGAAAACAGTGGCAGAATTCGTCGAAAACGAAGACATATTGTCATTTATTCGCTCCGCAGGTATTGATTTTGCTCAAGGTTATTGTCTTCATCGCCCTCAACCATTGATAGAGGTGTTACATACCAAACCTAGCAACTGATTATCCTGTTTAGGCTTGCTTTTGTATTATTTACATCTTACATCTCACACCACGCAGCCACCCCATCCTTACCGATATGGTATTTGTTATTGATGAGTCTGGCTGCTATAGCAAGGGTTCTTCGGATATAGGCTCAAGCGTCTTGATAGTTGCGATGCATGAATGCAAATATCAACACGATACCGACAGCCAGCAACATCGGAAAAGTATAGCCCTCCCCGGCTGGCATTAGCGTACGAATAAAGACAAACAGTACCGCACTGGGTGCAATGAGTCGCACCAGGATCTGCCAAGTTTGCAGCCATAGCGTGCTTGTATTCATTTGTTCAATCAGTTGCTTACGATTTAACAACCAACCAGCATAGAAAGCAATTAAGGCGCCCCCCAGAGGCATCATGATATTGGTGAGTAATTCCAGTACATCAAACGGTGACTTTCCAAACCAATCGTGCGTGATCGTATCAGATGACCAGATATTGAAGCTAAACACCGTGAGCATACCTAAAAGCCAGCAGCCAATACTCATTAAGGCAACGGCCTTGGGCCGACTCATATTGAAGCGTTCGATAAAATATCCCGCGACCGGCTCAATCAAGGAGATGGCTGAAGTTAATGCTGCCCCGATCACCAGGATAAAGAATACACCGCCAATGATTGCGCCACCGGGTAAATCAGCAAATGCCAGGGGTAAGGTAACAAACATTAAACCTGGCCCCTGCCCGGCTTCCAGCCCACGGCCAAAAACCAGTGCAAAAATAGCCAGACCGGCCAGCAAAGCGACCAGAGTATCCACCAGAGCAATATAAATGGCGGTGCGGGTTAAGGACACCTCGCTCGACATATAGGCGCCATAGGCCATAATGGCCCCCATACCCAAACTCAAGGTAAAAAAGGATTGCCCCATGGCTTCGAGCCAGCCCTGCAGGCTTAAAGCCTCAAGATTGAAGGTAAACAAAAACGCCAGGGAGGCATCAATATCCCCTTCAATCGCTGCATAAGCAACAATGATCAGTAAGATAATACAAAGCGCGGGCATCATGAAACGCAAGCCATTTTCAATCCCTTTATGCACACCCATACCAACAATCAGTGCAGACAAGGCCAGAAATAAACTATGGTTTAAAGTCAGAAGTGCTGGAGACGCCAGCAGGCCATTGAATATATCGCCTACCTGCTCGGCAGAAGCCCCGGTAAACTCTCCGGAAAACAGCAGAGCGGCATAATAGATGGCCCAGCCGGCTATGACCGAATAGAAACTTAGAATAATAAAGGCAGCGGCTGCCCCCATCCAGCCGATTATTTTCCAGGGTTTGGCTCTATTATCGGACTCTATCAGGCTATTCATACCCATGATCGGGCTTTTGCGTGAGGCCCTTCCCAGCATCGCTTCTGCTATTAAGATAGGTATGCCCACGGCAGCAATTGTTAAGGCATAGATTAAAATAAATGCGCCTCCACCATTTTCACCCGCCAGATAGGGAAAGCGCCAGAGATTGCCCAAGCCCACTGCAGAACCCACTGCAGCCAGTAAAAATGTCCCCTTATGTGTCCATACTTTAGAACTGATCATAATGAAAGCCCCGTTTATTGTGTGTTTGCTTTGGTGTGAATGTTTTGTCCATCACCAACCCAAGGTATGTTGTTTTACTAAATCAACCATCATCTGTATGTGATCGTCACGATCATTGAGGCACGGAATATAGTGATAGGACTTGCCCCCTGATTCCATGAAGAACTCACGATTCTCGACATCCAGTTCTTCAAGCGTTTCCAGACAATCTGCCGAAAATGCCGGGCTGATCACATCGACACTGTTTACCCCCTCAGCACCCCAGGCTTTCAGGGTGAAATCTGTATAGGGCTTGACCCACTCTTCCCGCCCGAAACGGGATTGAAAAGCACAAAGCCACTGGTCGTCTTTAAGCCCCAAGGCATTTGCTAATGCAGCGGCCGTTGCGCGACACTGCGCCGGGTAAGGATCTCCTCTATCTTCGTAGCGTTGAGGAATGCCGTGAAAGGATATCAATAACTTATCACTCTGCCCATGCGCATTTCTGTGTTCCCGCACAGTATTTGCCAGCGCATCTATGTATGCCGGATGCTGATGGTATTCGTTAACCCAGCGTATCTCCGGTAAGTGAGGGCAGGCTTTCAGGCCTTTTGCCAAACGGTCATAGACGGCGGCGGTGGTGGATGATGAAAATTGCGGAAAAAGAGGCAGCACCAACATTTTTTTGACTCCCGCTTCTCTGAGTTCTTTGCCGGCTTGCTCCATCGAGGGTTGGCCATAGGTCATCGCCAGTGCAACCGGAACCGAGCAACCGTAAGCCTCCGACAATGCTGACTGCAAGGCTTTCTGCTGCTTCCTTGAGATCGCCATTAAGGGAGAACCTTCTTTAGTCCAGACACTTGCATAGGCTTTCGCGACACGTGCCGGGCGAAATCGCAAAATGACACCATGCAAAATCAACCACCATAAGGGGCGAAGTACATCTACTACACGCTTATCCCATAGAAATTCTGCCAGATAACGCCTGACCGACTTTACATCAGGCGCATCGGGTGTACCCAGGTTAACCAGAAGAACACCAAATGGCGAAGCAGAACCATGTGAAGGTTCTGATGGTGTTTTTTTATCCGCTGTACTATTCAAAATAAATGCCTCTCTAGATTCATCATACTGGCTTTTTATAGCTCGCAGTGTATACAAAAGCATGACACAGGTCATCAGCAGCGAAGAGCCAAACCCGTGCGCCAGGCTTGCGCATTCAGACAAATTCTCATTTTGGGGACGCACCAATTCAGATCAAACACGCCTGATATGCTCAGCACAAAGGCTCTAAATCAAGCCAAAACAGAATGGCACAGGGGTTGCTAACTATAAACCTGAAAGCCATAGGTGTTCGTTGTCTTATTCTTGGTAGCAGAAATGATAACGCTTACGAAATTAAATTGGGGATAGATCACCCATTTCAGTGAGTTCCACGATGAAAAAAAATAATAAGCCTGTCTCACACCTTTCAAAGATGTATTACTCGCCTTACGCTCTTCACAATCTACACGCTCAAGGTCCGCTGGCAATGCACGTTCAGCAGCGCACCCTATCCTTAACGAAAGGGGTGGCTTATGAAGCTTGAAATCAGTCATGTCTCTCATTATCAATTTTCTCAGGACATACAGCCCAGTACCCAATTTTTGAAACTTACGCCTAACTGTACAGAACGACAACGAGTGCTTAAATGGGAGCTATCGCTGCCCAACCAGGCGACAGAAGTAAATGATGGATTTGGTAACATACTGCATATTCTGACACTCGATGAACCAGTCAATGCCCTTTCCATTAAAATCAAAGGAGAGGTGGAGATCATTGACGGACAAAGCGAGATAGCAACAGAAGAGGTATCCCCACGGGTGTATCTGAAACAAACCTATCTGACACGCCCCGATGCGGTCTTAAAAGAATTTGCCGTCACTCACCTTAAGCACCCTGTTACCCTTCACGGCCTGCATCATCTAATGCATCAAGTCAGACTAATCATGCCCACACCCGTTGAACCATCTCCTGAACACCATACCGCCACCGAAGCCTTCCATCTTGGCTCAGGTGCCTGCCAGGATCATACGCATGTTATGCTGAGCTGTTGCCGTGCCCGAGGCTTACCGGCGCGTTATGTGAGTGGCTATTTGTATGATCTGAACACCCATATAGTTAGTGATCATGCCTGGGCCGAGGTTTGGTTCAATGATCGCTGGCAAACTTGCGATGTCACGAATGGATTGACCCAACCAAACTGCCACTTAAAACTGGCAATTGGTCTGGATTATCTGGACGCTTGCCCGGTAAGAGGAGTAATATCGCCAAACGGTAATGAAGCACTCTCTGCTATTGCCAGCATGGCCCATCTGATCAAGCCCAAATAAATATAGCCATACTTGATCGGCAGGGTTGTGTATGTTTTACCCAGCTTAAGAGGATCACCGGAATATCCCGGTTTTATCACTATGACCTATTGTGTTGCACTTAAATTAAAAGATGGTTTGGTACTCTGCTCCGACTCAAGAACGAATGCCGGCGTAGACCATATAGCCAGTTTTCGTAAACTCCAGGTGTTTGAAAAACCGTCGGAGCGCATACTGTTTCTTCAAAGTGCCGGTAACCTGGCCAGCACGCAAAGCGTCATCAGCCTTCTGCAAAAAGCAGTGCAACAACACGACAGACATATTATGAACGTTGAATCACTATTCGACGCAGCAGAATTGATTGGAAAAACAGTAAGGCAGGTTATTGACCGAGACTCCGGGCAAAATCAGGGCATTGATTTCGGCTGCAATATACTATTGAGCGGACAGATTAAAGGCGAGGAACCACGCCTTTTCCATATTTATCCGCAGGGCAACTTTATTGAAGCCAGTGAAGATACGCCCTATTTCCAGATAGGCGAAAGTAAATATGGCAAACCGATTCTGGATCGCATCATCACCTCTGAAACACCCCTGATACAAGCCATACAATGTGCACTCATCTCTATGGACTCCACATTGCGCAGTAATCTATCAGTAGGTATGCCTTTGGACTTGATTTCATATTCGGCAGACAGTTTTATCAATACCGGAATTCGTCGCCTTGATGAGCAGCATGAAGCTTTTCTAAAATTACGTTCAGCCTGGTCTGAAGGAATCAAAGCCCTCTTCAACGACTTGCCGATTTTTATGCAGGATGAACTCTGAGCCGTTTTAACCTGACTTAGGCGGACACAGTATTTCTTCCAGTGTCCGCTTTTCAGGGCGGAAATGATTCACCGGGTGCTCAGCAATATACCCCAAAGACACCCCGCAGATGAGCTGGTAATCCGGCTCTATTTCAAAATGCCTGCAAACCGGCCTGGTCCAGATCCCCAGCGCAGCCTGAGCGCAAGTACCCAAGCCTTGCTCGGTGGCACTGAGCATTAAGGTTTGTAAAAATATCCCCGCATCCAGCGCACTATAAGCCCCCATCCTTTTGTTAACGAACAGAAACATCACAACCGGTGCATCGAAAAATTCAAAATTGCGCTGCATCTGTCTCGAACGGGCGTCACGATCATGGCGTTCAATTCCCAGCGTTTTATATAAGCCCATACCACACTCAACCCGGCGTTTCTGTAACTCTTCCGGATAACGAATATCATGATGGAACGGGCCATCCGGTTTAACACCGGCCAAGAAACCCTCAATAAATTTTAGCGGCAAGGGACGCTGACTTATTCGCTGTGCATCCTGGTATTTCTTGGTCAGTTCTGCTCTGAGCTGTTCACAGAGTTGGCCGGAGGCAATCGCTAATCGGTAGGACTGAGTATTCGAAGAGCTTGCTACATTTAATGCCTTCGAAATAATGGCATCGAGACAAGCTTGCTCAACGGGCGTCTTTTCAAACTGGCGAATACTTCGCCTTTTATCTAGCAGTTCAGTTAAATTCATCATCCATCTCTTTGAGTCACCGCGTTTAAACATACCCAGCATTGAGCAGCGCATGAACGCCTGGTCACTGGTTTGATTGGTATTTAATGCTGAGCGGCTGATTTTTTAGACCTTAAATTCACCAGCGTTCCGGATAAAATACACATTGCGCCCGCCAGAAACCAGATATCAGGCACCTCTTTAAAGATGAGCCACCCTAGCAAGGTAGCAAAAACGACCTGCATGTAGGAAAAAGCGGTCGCTCTGCCTGCCGTTTCCACTTGAAGCGCCCGGGTAAGACAAACCTGACCTACCTGCGTAAAAATACCTACCAGCAATAATATGCCACACGCCTCAAGAGACGGCATAACAGCGTCTCCGCCCAATAAGAGCAAGGAACATGGCAGTGCGACCAGCGGAAAATAAAATACGATAACGGAGGGGTCTTCGGTGTGACTCAGTTTACGCACCAACACATACGCAACAGCACTGCCAAATGCACCTAATAAACCGGCTAATAGTGCAAATGAAGAATAATCCGGTGCCATTGAACCAAACAGAAAGTCGGGCCTTACAATTAACAACACTCCCGAAAAACTTAAACAAATACTCAGCACTAAGCTCCAATGCAGTTTTTCATTCAACAGGAAAATAGCTAAAACGGCTGTTATCACCGGGTAGAGATACTGAAGAACCGTAGCTTCGGCTAGTGGTAATTCGGTGATGGCGTAATAAACAAACACCAGTGAGAAAGCGCCGACAAGGCCTCTCAAGAATAACAAGGCTTTGCGCTGCCCAAACAAAGATAAACCTTTACGACGAATATCCGCATAGCTTAAGAGCAACGAGACAAACGCACGCGCAGCCACAATTTCCAAAACGGGAATTCCTTCTGCGCTGGCCAGTTTCACAAACACTGCCATTAATGCGAACCCAAGCGCACTCGTAAGCATGTAGCGCATGCCAAGGGGGAGACTTAAAAAGAGATGATTCATTCAGTTTCAAAAGTACAATTAAAAATCTATTGTACCGAATCTGCCCGACGTTCATAGACGGAAACCCGAATTTGTTCTCGCTCATCAAACTGATTCCGGCGAAGCTGGTCAATCTGCTGAGATTTAGCCTGTTCACTGAGGCCTTGGGTATCAAGTATGGCTCGACGCTGTGCTAAAAAATTATCAACTCGCTGCTGCCATTGCGCGCGCTCCTGATCGAGTGCTTCGAAACGCTCTGCAGCCTCAACACCCAGCATCTCTGTTCTTAAGGCTTTGATCTCTTCCTGGCCAGCGCCCTGCTGCTTGAGTGCTTGGGTCTTCTCTTTAAGAATATCTGTCAGCTGTGCTTCTCGTCTGGACGCGACAAGTTCTGCAGGCGCCTGGGCATCAATAGCATCCAACTGTTGTTGTTTTTCTTCGTGAGAAAGGGTTTTATCAGACTGTACTTTCAAACGCGCAAGTGTGTAATCATCATACACTTCTTCATCTGCATAGAAGGCTTCATGAACTTCCGGATCCAGGTGCTCAGCCCTGAGTTCTTTCTGGGCGAGTAACTGCTCCTCTAAGAGCGCCATATAGGTCTCACTGGCACCCAAGGTCCCATTCTCGGCCATGGACTTAAGTGCATCCGAACGTTGCACCTCAAAATCAAATAATGCTTTCTTAAAGTCAATATACTGATTCATAACAGCGAGTGACTGACTTAGCGCGGGCTCATCCAAATAAAAATCGAGGTATTCCTGAATACGCTGAAGAATGACATCCAGGTTTTCTTCTTCAATGGTCGACAGAAAAAAATCAAATACCCGCTGGAGATCAGCAGAAATACGTAAATTTCCAGAAGCATCCAAGGCAAGCGCCTGCTGCATAATGGTGCCTTCAAGTGAGCCAGGTAAAGGCCCATACTTGCTTTTGTAGGCTAAAACGGCCTCACTGGGAACTGTTTTTCTGATATCCGATGGCGCGTCTTGAAGCGAGGAAGGTGAAACAGCCTCCAAGCTTTGCTGATGACTATTGGAGGCGCTAAGAACCTCTGGATCTTCGTCGTTCTGACTGATTACCAATACACTGACGAGTACCGCAATCAGCAGAAAAGCCCCGACTCTGACAATTGGATTAGATAAAAACATCATGACGAAATATCCAGCAACACGCGCTAAGAAAATAAAAACCGAAAACTAAAAAGCACCCCTTGCCCTAAACAAGAGGTGCTTTGACTTACACCGTTCTTTGTTACAGTCCGGCAGACTTAAGACGAACAGCCTGATTTTTGTAAAGCGTCAGCGGATCGGTTTCAAATAAATGATGAATACCGAAAATGTGGTTGACCGCATCCAGGTGATTCATATTGTAGCCGGTACCCAGAACTTGACCCCAATGTTGATCACAGCGCTCTACCAGACCATCATTCGCGCCGCGAATGGTCGCACCCGTAAAGATCAGAAATGCATCAGAAATATCCAAGGCGTTGGTGAATGTGGCATCACCACCCCAAGAATAATAACGCACACCATTTACATAGTTTGCGCCAGCACCGCAACGACTGCTTGGCTTACCGGCTGGAAACAGATTATTAAACTGGTTTGCGCCAGGCGTGGTCATAAATGTGACAGAAGCAAGTGCATCTTGTGCATATTCTGGATTACCTGATAAGAAATCAATCACACCACCAAGCAGGTTCAGCGAGCCTTCAACGAGCGCTTCCAAACCACCACCTACAGGCACAATACCGCGCGCAGCATCAGCGAAATCCGAACCGAAGTTAACGGCATTAATGGTTGTGACCGAGGCAACAAGATCTGGTCGTACCCCTGCGGCGTATCGTACAGTAGGACCGCCGAGGCTATGTCCCATCAAGTTGAATTTCTGGTGACCTGTTGCTGCGCGTAAATCTTCGAGCGCGGCAATCAGATCTTCACCACGCTGGTAAGCATCATCCCAGGCTGTGACATTCGGTGCGTAAACCTTGGCACCGCGCTCTTTCAGCGCATTACGTACCCCGTAAAAATAGTCTATACCGAGTATCGAACTAAAACCCGAAACACCATGCACCAGCACAATCGGATATTTGGTTTTGTATGCATTACAGTCTTGCCACCACCAGCAAATAGCACTGGCTTGCGCGCTGAATGCAAATAACATGGTCATGAGTAGACCTTTTAGCAGGCCATTTCTTCCTATTCTTGTTTTCATTGCTTCACCTTCTTGTTTTTATATGGCTTTCTTATTCAAACAAGTCCGCAGTGCAGTGACAGGCAAAAAATAATAGTTTTAGCTTAACCGGATAAATGCCAGGGGCGCTAACTTGGTTAATCGCTTCAAATATTGAGAAATGACCATAACACTCTGTTTACGAATCTGCAGAACGAAATGGCTAAAGGGCAATATTGGAAGATCGCATTTCGGGTATAACCGAGTTTTTTATATTTTTTACTCGTGTTCACTTTTACAAACTTCTTCGAATACTCTCAAAAACTGAATTTTATTTCTATAATAAATGGGCATTTTTATGAACTATGTTTCATTTAGAACATTTAATCTTC
>JBFHPN010000032.1:0-10767 GCA_041592735.1 Oleiphilaceae bacterium
CGCAGGGTTTCCTGATGACGTATTCGTGAGTGGGTGCGTTCGGTAATACTGGCGAACTCAACGTTGGTTTCCACAAAAATGGATTCATCATCCTGGTCTGTGACTTTACCTGCGGCAATATTGCGAACCACGGTGCCATTTGAACGGTAATATCCACCCATTGAGCGGGTGCAAAGTGCAACCAATTTGGACCAGGTGCCTATCTTTTTGTTTCCTTTCGCGTGATGTAAGCTCACTCCGCTGTAGCTCCCCGTATGACTATATTTGTTATTGTTATCTAAGAAGAATCATTATTTTTATGAAAATATATTCATTTGTTTCAATGAACTCAAGAAATGCTTTTGCATCACTTTTTAAATGTGAGCGCGTTCAAACTCTTGCTTAAAAAAGAAAATAATCAATGCATTTTAAGGCAGAGTTTGGTAGCGGAATATTGGGGGAATTTCTTTTAATATCAATATGTAAGGTGTTTTCTGGTGAATCTTAATGTGAACTCTTAAGTTCGGTAAATAAGTCAGTGAATTAAAGCATATTAAATGATGCAAGTGAGTGTGTTTTGGTTTAACGTAGGCTATCACACTGAATCGTTAATCTAATGTCTGCTGGAAGGGCACACGTTATTTCATGCTGCAATTATATCCCGCCAATAAAACCGAAACGCTGGCATTTCTTATTGCAGAGATTATTGCTCGCCATCCCCTTAAAGCGTGTTTTGCTGAAGAGCATATCCTCATACAAAGTCAGGGGATGGCGACCTGGTTGCAGCAGGAAATTTCCGCCCAGAATGGCGTCTCGGCACTTATAAAGTGTGAAATGCCCGCTTCCTATATTTGGGGCTTGGCGGAGCAACTCATGCCAGAGGCACAGCATATTCCGGTGTTTGAGAAAAATAATGCCCGCTGGGAAATTTTTAGACGCCTTCCCGAAAAGCTTGAAATACCATGCTATCGCCAGCTCAAGCACTACTTGCTCGCCCAGAATAATGTGGGTGCGGGGGGCAGCCCCGAACATTCCATTTCGGTGAACCTCACTGAGGAAAAAGCCCTGTTTGATCTCAGCAGCCAGATTGCCGATGTTTTTGACGCCTATCAAAATTACAGGCCGGACTGGATACAAGCCTGGGAAGCAGGTAGTTCGCTGTCAGACTTGCCGTCCGCGGCCGGTGAACTGGAGCAGTGGCAGGCGGATTTATGGCGAAGCCTCTATCCTGAGATCCCGATTACCGCCCGGCAGCATCGTACTGCATTGTTTCAACAACTGTTAGAACGCCTTGAAGGTGGCAATGATGAGGTCAGGCAAGCCTTGCCGGAACGTTTGTTTATATTTGGCTTATCTGCATTGCCTCCCCACTGGCTGCCGTTCATAACCGCGCTGAGCCGACATACAGACATCCATTTTATGGTCTTTAATCCCTGCAAATTTTATTGGGGAGATGTGTTGTCGCCCTTACAGCAACTAAAGCTGGAAAAAGCCTTGGTTGAAAGGGGCGTAAGCCCGGAAACGGCTGCGGATACGTTTCTGGAAGGGAATCCATTGCTGGCATCCTGGGGCAAATTGGGCAGGGACTACATTAGTTTGCTAAGTTCTTCTGCGGATATTCAGGAGGTTTCAGTCAATCTGTATGATGATCATCCTGATGATAAAGCACTGTGCGCTTTGCATTGTATTCAGCAAGATATTCTCAACCTTCAATGCACGCAGCACCAGGTGAGTGTAACGGATGACTCTGTGCAGTTTGCCAGCTGTCATAGCTCACTCAGAGAAGTCGAAGCCTTGCATGACTACCTGTTAAATCTACTTAACAAACACCCGGATCTGCAAGCTAAAGATATCATTGTGATGATGCCTGATGTTCAGGATTTCTCTGCCTTGATTGACGCGGTGTTTTCGCGCCCTGCTTACGATGCCAGAGGGCAGGGGCATTTATTGCCTTATGCAATTTCAGATCAATCTCTTGCACAGGATCAACCCTTACTGGATACGCTCTCAGGTTTACTTAACCTGTCTTCAAACCGGATCAGTGGTATCGATCTTCTGGATTGGCTCGAAATACCAGCCATTCGCGCCCGTTTCGATATCGCAGAAGATGAGATAGAAACGATAAAGGTTTGGATTGATAGCCTGAACATTCGTTGGGGCTTATCTGAAGCGCATCGGGACGCTCTGTTGCATACCCCAGGAACCGGCAAAGCAAATACCTGGTTGGCCGCAGTCGGACGTTTGCTGGCTGGCTACCTGGTGGGTCAGGAGCTGGTCGTTGCACAGGGTGAGAATGTCCATCTGGCTTTTCCTCAGCGGAGCCCGGAAAAGCATGTTTTAGCCGGTAAGCTAATGCGTTTTCTCGATGTCATAGAACGCAGTATCTCATTGCAGAATAAACGTTTGCCTATAGCGTCCTGGTTAAAAGAGCTCAATCAATTCTGGCATTCCTGGTTCGACTTCGAATGGGTGTCGGATGAGATTCAATCGGTTTTATCGCGCTTTGAAACAGAATTAAAAACAGAACAGGCTTACACTTGTTTTAGTGCGTCATTGGGTTTTCCGGTCATCGCAACATTATTAAATGCGCATATTGAAAATCAGCGTGTCAGTCAGCGCTTTTTGGCAGGGCGCATTAACTTCTGCACCCTGATGCCAATGCGCAGTATTCCCTTCAAAGTCGTGTGTATGCTCGGGTTGAATGAGGGGGCATATCCTCGTCAAATTCATCGACAAAGTTTTGATTTACTGACTCAGACACCGAACAGAATTGGTGATCGCTCTCGCCGGGATGATGATCGCTATCTCTTTCTCGAAGCAATCTGCAGCGCACGTGATCATCTTTATATCAGTTACTGTGGTAATGATGTTCGGGATAATAGTGAACGTTATCCTTCGATCCTGGTGACGGAGCTTCAAAGCTATTGTGCGGAACAATTTGTTTTGATAGGAGAAGGTGGCGAATCAACGCATAATTTCCTGGATAGCCGGCTCACCAGACATCATCTACAACCGTTTCACCCGGGATATTATTTCTGCACACAGCCTGCAGAGGGTGTTTCATTGGATGAGCGTGACTCTTCGGCTGGCCTGGTGAAAAGTTTTGCGACAGAATGGCTGCCTTTGATCAATCCGGACGTAACTAAGGCAATGGATGAAACGCCACATCAACACGGTTTCAGTTCATCACCTGCGAAGCAGAAAGATACCCGGGTTATCGAATTGAGGCAGCTTCAGTCCTGCGTCAGCCATCCCTTGCGCTTTTATTATCAAACAGTCTTACAGGTCACCTTAACAGGCGTAGAAGCAGCATTGAATGATGCTGAACCTTTTGCAGTGAATGGGCTGGATGCCTATAGCCTGAAAAAAGACTTATTGCATCACTGGTTAACGGTTGAGGATTTCGATGCGCAAGAGTCACCACTTCTAGAACACTGGCAACTGGCTGGCAAGTTGCCGCGCCCTCCACTAGATACCTTGTATCATGCAACAATTGTCAGCAGTCTTGAGTCTATGCATGAGGTGGTGAAAAAACAGGTTGGTCGGCAGAGTGCTGTTCATTCCTTTTCTTTCAATTTGACGCCTTTTGAATTGTGCGGAGATCTGCTCATCCACGACAACCAATTAATTGAGCTGAGTTTGAGCCGAGAGCCTGATATAGATTTCTTCCCTTTTTGGGTCAAGCATGTTTGCTGGTCTATGCATGTGGCGGAGCTAGGTGTGCAAGAGCCACTTGCGAGTTATCTTATTGGTCCTGAGAAAATGCTTTGTGTACCGGTTTTGGATGCGACGACCGCTAGGGAATATGCGCTTGAACTTTGTGACTTTTTTGAAGCCGCCTCAAATAAACCCTTTGTCTTTTTCCCAAAGAGCACATTCGCCTGGCTGTTTGGTTCGGCTGATAAAGCTAAAAAGAAATTTGAAGACGGTTACCAGTTTCCCGGTGAAAATTCAGATGTCTATTGGCGACGCTACTGTGCTATGCAGACGGATTGCGTAGCTGATGATTGGTCTCAGGTACCTGCCATTGAGAATACGGTGCTTTTTCAGCAAATTAATGCGCATCTTGAGCAGATTGAGCAGCTGGAAGTGGCTTCGCTGACAGGTAAAGGTCAGCCAGCATGATGCCACTTAAGCTGATCGATTTTCCCTTAAAAGGTATGGCCTTGATCGAGGCGAGTGCAGGCACGGGGAAAACCTATGCGCTGGCCAATCTCTATTTACGTTATCTGCTGGAATGTCATTACACGGTTGAGCAAATACTAGTGGTGACATTTACCGAAGCCGCCACACAGGAGTTAAAAGACCGTATACGTCAGCGTATACAAGACTTAAGACGCGTTTTTGAGGGCGAGGCCAGCACTGACCCGGTTTTTTTACATCTGTTGGCGCAATCGTCATCAATAGAGGCGGATATATTGGCATTAAGGCTGGCGGAAAGGCAGATGGATCAGGCGAAGATTCATACCATACATGGGTTTTGCCAACAGCTATTGAAAACCCATGCCCTGGAGGCCGGTGTGCCGCTTCAGCAAGCATTGCTTGAAGATCAAACCCAGTTGCGGCGCACAGTGATAGAGGATTTCTGGCGGCGTTACGTGCTTCCATTACCGAATGATGCGTTGATCTACATTATTGGGCTTTGGTCCGAGCCTGGCGTACTCCAGCAGTCGCTGGCACCCATGCTAAATCGCTCTCCAGAGAAATTATTACCCGAACCATCAGCCCAAGGCCTGGATGATTGGCTGGCTGCATTTAATCAATACTGTGAATGGTTCAGGGTTCTAAAAAACACCAGCCTGACAATGATCGATGAGGTTATTGCACTGTTAAATGAGAAGCCTTTAAAGCGTAATGCCTTCAAATTAAATTGGTTGGCTGAAATCAAAGCCTGGGCCGAAACACCTGGCCTGATTTTTAAGCTGCCCATAGATAAAAGCAAAAAAGAAGTATTTCCTCGATTCACTACTTCTTCGATTATTGCTGAAACCCCAAAGGGGAAGGTTTCCCCGGAGCATCCATTTTTTGCCTTTCTGGAAACGCACTTGTCTTTGGTTTTACCGGATGTGCGCTCCCTCTTTCTGGCCCAAAGTTATGTGTTAGTGGAACGCATGATGAAAGATAGTAAACGGCAGCAGGGCGTGTTCAGCTTTGACGATTTAATCAGCCGTGTAGCAGAGGCACTAAGCGCAGACACCTTAAGTGCCGAATCTGTCAACAGGCAGCAAATGCTGGCTCAGAGAATAGCCGAACCTTATCGGGTGGCATTGATTGATGAGTTTCAGGATACGGATCCGGCACAATACCATATTTTTAGTACCCTTTTCGGCGTGAATTCACCTAATCAAGAGGGGTCTCTCGTGTTAATTGGCGACCCCAAACAGGCTATCTACGGTTTTCGGGGAGGTGATATTGCGACCTATCTGAAAGCCAAAAAAGATATGCAGCAACATCCGAGAGGCCAGGTTTTCACCATGGACACCAACTGGCGATCATCGCCATCCATGGTGGGCGCAGTGAATCATGTTTTTGATCGTCCAGAAAATGCCTTTATGGCGGAGGAAATCCCTTTTCAGCCTGTTAACGCTGGCTTGTCAGCGTCCGGCAATCTGCCGAAAGAAGCGCTTATCATCAGTCATCTGTCTGGTGAGAGTTTAACAAAAGCCCAAATAGAGCAGAGCTTGGCGGAGCATTGTGTTCAGCAGATTCAGCACTTACTGATGGCAGATTATGTTCTGCCTGGTGAGCCAATGAAAAAACTTCGTCATTCAGATATTGCCATTCTGGTTCGCTCAGCGCATGAAGGCGAACGAATGCAAAACGCATTAGCAAATTGTGGCCTGAGTGCTACCCTGGATTCTCAGGCGAGTATCTATCTGACAGACGAAGCGCTGGCACTGAATTACCTGTTAGCGGCTGTTGCCGACCCGCGCGATGAAGAGGCTATTCGTCGTTGCCTTGCTGAGCCTTTTTTTGGTATTTCGGATGACAGGATTCTTGCGTTTAATGAACAGGCAACAGTATTTGCGACCTATATACATGTATTTGAGCAGCTACATCGCCTTTGGCAAGTGTCAGGTGTTTTGGCTATGGTGCGCGAAGCACTGAAGATGCTTGGGGTATTTGAATTCTGGCATCGACAAGCAGATGCTCGGGCTTATGCACACGCTGCACGCTTTTGGGAAAGGAAACTGACTAACTGGAACCAGTTGGCTGAAATACTCCAGAAACAATCTCGACGCGAAAAAGGCCATCTGGCATTGTTGCGTTGGTATCAGGATACGCTCTCGGCTGTGCTGTCCGGGTACGAGAGTTCAAAAGGTGATAACGAAACCAGTTTGCGTCTTGAGAGTGATGCGCAACTGATCAGAATTACCACTATTCATAAAAGCAAAGGCTTAGAGTATCCATTTGTCTTTATCCCGTTTCTGTTTTCGTGCCGAGGCGCTGAAGACGCATGGTTTTACAATGATGAAGGTGCGTTAACGCTTGATCTGGCAGCGTCTGAAGAAAGTCTTTATGCCGCAGAAGCTGAGCGTCTTGCAGAAGATATCCGGCTACTCTATGTGGCACTTACACGCGCTAAATATCAGTGTTTTATTGGCACCGCTACGTATCAGAGTAACCAGAAAAAATCCTTGGGTCTGGCGCATACGGCTTGGGCCTATCTGATATGGAAAGCGCAAGTGCCTGTAAAAATCGATGATAGCCTGCTCGGCACCATACTTTCTGAGTTGGCGGTGGAATCTGACGGCCTGGTTCGCCTTGAATTGATCTCAGCCCAACAGCAGCAGAGTGCTAATGCCTATCAATCGGATGGAGCCGAGTATCCTGAAGATGAAATGCCACCCGCTTTGATGCTCAGGCCACAACAACTATCAAGGCCTATTGCGGATGATTGGCGGGTACAAAGCTTTACAGGGTTAATGCATGAAAGTCAGCGATTAAAAAGAAATGCCGATGCTATGGATGGGGGATACACATCTGCCTCATTAAGCGTATCCACCCCACCTGCCAGTGAGCTGAGTATTTTCAGTTTCCCTAAGGGGGCTCAGGCAGGCACATTCCTGCATACCTTATTTGAGCACCTTGAATTTACCAGCGGTGAATTAAACCCCGGTGCTCGCGCTCAATATGGTGAATTGGCGGAATTTATTCGTGATAAGTTAAACCTCAGTCGACTGGTTGAAGATCAGCACCTTGATGCGTGGTCAGACTATCTGACGCGTTGGGTCAGAAAGGTTATCCAAAGTCCTCTTCTGCAGGGCGTGAGTTTATCTTCACTGGAAAAAGACACCTATGTAGCTGAACTGCAGTTTTATTTTTCTGTTAAGAAGCTTCAGTCCGTACGTTTTAATTATTTACTTAAAAAGTATGGAATCTCTGACGATCTTATAGAGTTCGCTAGTTTTGAAGGGCACATAAAAGGCGCGATTGACTTGGTTTTCAAAGCGAATAAGCAATATTTTATTCTGGATTATAAATCAAACCATCTTGGGGATACGCCGCAAGATTATCAGCGAGAAGCACTTCAGAACGCCATTCAGAGTCATCGTTACGATGTCCAGTACGTGATCTACAGCCTGGCCTTACACAGGTTTTTGAAACAGCGACTCAATGGTCATTATCAATATCAGCGTGATTTTGGCGGCGTACTTTATCTATTTTTGCGAGGCCTGAGAGGCGAGGTCTCAAATGCGGATAATAAGATAGCAGACGGCAGTTCATGTGGGGTTTATTTTATTCGCCCGCCCGAAGCGCTGATCTTGCAGCTGGATGACGAGATAGGGCAATTATGAGTATTCTCAAGCATCCCATACTCCAGGCACTGGCCAAGATGGTTGAAGAGTCCAGAACGCCTTTCAGGTGGATTGATCTTTATGCGGCACAGTATGCCGCCGATAGCTTTAAAAACGATCAGGCCATGGGCGCTTTGCCAGCTGCCAGGCTTGCACTCGCACCCGGAGAAATGTCTGATCTATTTGATGATCCCGCGCCTGCGCTGATCCTGAATGAAGATGATGTGGTGGTGTTGGTCTTGCTGTGCTCGCAACTAGTTTCTCAGGGTCACATCTGTCTTGACCTTAATCGGCTGCCACCGACCTTGATGTCCAGCGTTAAGGCTTGCGGTTATCGTTGCGGCTTTGAGTGTGCAGAAGAATGGGTGCAAGCGCTGAATGCTTGCAATCAGGAAGCGCTTTTGCATAGCGTGCCATGTTCTGAGCAAAGGTTTTTACAGAATGAAGACTCACACTACGCGCTGCCATCAGATAATGCCTCTGAGCAAACTCCTGCCTTACTAGTGCTCTGCGGTCAGCAGCTTTTTCTGGCCAGATATTGGCACTTACACCAACAATTCGAGCAGTGGATAGGGTCTCGTAGTAAGTATTTAAAACCGCTGTCAAAGGATTGTGAGGAGGCATTGGCGCTGGTGCTCAAAAAGGTTTTTTCAATCGACAACTCGCATAAAGACCAAGAGCTTAATTGGCAGGCGGTTGCTGCTGCGCATACCTTAATACATCCGTTTAGTTTAATCACCGGGGGGCCAGGTACGGGCAAAACGACGACTGCAGCAAGTTTTCTCTATCTTCTGGCCTATAAACATCATCTTAATGAATCCGCATCGTCTGCAAATAAAGCCAGAGCGATTCGTGTTCGCCTGCTTGCACCAACCGGCAAGGCGGCGGTTAAACTGGCCGACTCTATACGTCGGCACTTACAGCACTTAGAGGCAAGATTAAGCACTGAATGTAAAATGAGCTATAACTTGTCGGACGTATTACCAGAAACCGGCGAGACGGTGCATCGCTTTCTTTATGAGCTGGGTGGTTTACGTGATTCTGTCTATTATTCGAGCCGTTTTAACAGTGATGAGCTGTTACATAAAAGAGCAGGAAAGACGAATACCAGCAGGATGGGGCCTTTAGATGTGGTCGTGGTTGATGAATCTTCCATGATGGATCTGGCGCTGATGGTTGAGCTTATCAGTCTGATTCCCGATCATACCCAGTTGATTCTTATGGGAGATCATCATCAATTACCCGCCGTAGAGCCCGGGCAGGTTTTTGCTGAATGTGTTCGTCGCTTTACTCGCCAAGCATACTGCGCAGACGAGTTAAGGATGCTTAGTAAACTGACTGGTTATTCCACTGAGTCTCTGGAAAATGCGGCTGAAGACAAGCTACTCTCTTCAAGCACGGGTTTTAAGCCGCTTTGTGAATTAAAGAAGACCTACCGTTTTGCCGGGGACCTAAAAGTCGCTGCCGAGCAAATTAAAACAGGCAATAGTGCAGGGTTTATTCAGTCTTTTGGCGATCATCATGATAGGCAAGATAAAACCTCAGACGTTATCTGGCATGATTTGGGGAAAGATGCTGAAAATGCCTGGCAGGTGATGCTGCAAGGCTATGCAGACTACTTTAAGTGTGTTTCCAGGGGCGCAACACTTGCCGAGCTTGCCTCTGAGTTTGAACGTTATCAGTTGCTCTGTTCAACGCTGGAGGGGCCGCTTGGCGTTCATGTATTGAATAGTCGTATTGAGCAGAAATACCAATCTGCCTGTCTGGCTAATGGCCCTCTTGTCGGGACTTTGTATCATGGCAAGCCCATTTTGGTTACCCGAAACCATCCCCGCCTCGGGATATACAATGGGGATGTTGGTTATGTGATTAAGACGCATGACACTGCTCATCTCAATGTTTATTTTCCGCTTTCAGACGAACAGACGATCATTGTCCCCCCTGCAAGAATTAAACAATGGCAAAGCGCCTATGCAATGACAGTGCATAAAAGCCAGGGGTCTGAATATCATCAAGTGGGCGTTGTGTTAGCCGATTATGCTAAGGAGCTACTATCACGATCTTTGCTGTACACCGCGCTGACACGCAGCAAGCAGGCCTGCCAGATCTGGGCATCAGAGATGGCGCTGAAAAAAACGTTCGAAACGGTTTAGTTTAAAAGAGGTTTGAATGGCAACACGTTTAATGATGTTTGACCTGGACGGCACGCTGGTTGATTCCGTTCCTGATCTGGCGTGGGCGGTTGATGCAATGCTGCGCGACATCGGAGAACCCGAGGCAGGCATCGAGCAGGTACGTCTCTGGGTTGGTAATGGCGCACAAATGCTGGTCAGAAGGGCGCTGACAAAAAGTATGATTCCCGGCTACGTGGAAGATGATGTGCTTCAATCTGCAATGGAGCGTTTTTTTCACCATTACCAGCAGGTAAATGGCATGAATAGCCGGCTTTATCCGCAGGTTCGGGAAACGCTGACAGTGCTCAGAAAAAAACTCCCATATATGGCCGTGGTCACCAATAAGCCCGAACAGTTTACACTGCCTTTGCTGGATCAGCTCAAGTTGCCAGAATTTGATCTGCTTGTCTCCGGCGATTCGCTTATGGCCAAAAAGCCCGACCCGGCCCAGCTTTTATATTGTCTGAACGCTGTTGGTTGTAGGGCTGGTGAGGCGATGATGGTGGGGGATTCTGTCAGTGATATTAAAGCGGCCCAAGCGGCGAAGATTCCAATGGTCTGTGTCTCTTATGGTTATCATCAAGGAGAGGATCTGTCTTCGTATCAACCGGACTTAATTATTGATGGCTTTGCTCAGTTGTTACTTAAAGAATAGTCCGCCAGTAAATAATACCTGATCAAGTAAAGAGTTGACGTCGCCGAAAGCATGCTGTTTTTATTAAATGGTGCGCGTATTTTTTACGATACTTTGGCATCAAAGTGATGTATGATTTGTGTTGTAAAGTCATTTGAATAGAGTGTTCATTATGAGCCAG
>JBFHPN010000033.1:0-10654 GCA_041592735.1 Oleiphilaceae bacterium
GATATCAATATTAAAATTGAGAGTGAGTCTGTGGCCAGAGTGTTAGAGATACAGCTACTCGTTGCTAATAGCCTTTGCCACCACATTGAAACATTACTTTTTGGAGGTGCGCATCTCAGCTAAAAAGAGGCGCACCTTTTTAGATCCCTTGTCTCTTCTTCCACTATTTTACAATTTTTAAAGATGGTTTATGAGGAAGATGCTCTGCCTTCTTGGTAGCAGGATTTGACCCATTTGGGTTTGGTGGTTCTGGTGCGCCAGGCTCTGCACCAAATACCATACCCTGGCCATTTTCTTTTGAATAAATAGCCATGATGGCAACGATGGGGACATAGACTTGCATCGGCACACCACCAAATCGGGCCTTAAAGGAAATAGCTTCTAAATCAACCAATAATTCACTAACGGCAGAAGGACTTATATTCAAAATAATTTGCCCGTTGGTGACATAATCTTCTGGAACACTTACACCCTGAACATCCACATCGACCACGATATAGGGCGTCATATTATTGTCCAGAATCCAATCATTCAATGCTCGCACTAAATATGGTCGACTAGGCGTCATCTATTTCCCCTTGCATTAGATCTATTTGTGATGCATTTCTTTTTCAAGTTCAGATAAGCTGGCTTTGAATGAATCTCTTGAAAACATTCTATCCATATATTTTAGTATAGGTTTTGCCTGAGCATCATCCAAAACGATTCCCATTACAGGTAAACGCCATAAAAGTGCAGAGACGCAACAATCTACTATTGTAAACTCCTCACTCATGAAAAAAGGCATTTCCGCGAACACGGGCGCGGTTGAAATAAGACTCTCTTTTAATTCTTTTCGATAGGCATCAGATTTTTTTGACTCAGGATCCGCCATAATGGCATCAGCAAGACGGCTCCAATCTTTGCGAATACGATACATCATTAAACGGCTTTGAGCGCGAGCGACTGGATAAACCGGTAATAATGGTGGATGCGGAAAGCGCTCATCCAGATATTCCATCATTATATCTGATTCATACAACACAAGGTCCCTATCAACAAGCGTGGGCAAATCATTATATGGGTTGTGATCCGCAAGTTCTTCCGGCTTATTATCAGGATCAACATTGACGACATCCACTGCAACCCCTTTTTCTGCAAGGACTATCCTGACACGATGACTGTAATGACTATTCCCATCTGAAAAGAATGTCATTGATGAACGCTTAGTCACAACTCCCATATTTAACCTCACAAATAATGATATGAATGACTGAAAGATTTACTTCAGCCAACCCAAATACTCGATTTTAAAATTTGGCGGAATTATACACGATTTGCCGTCGCTACGTGAGAAATCCTCAGCCTTAAACGAAAAAAGCCGCTAAGCATCACGCTATAACGGCTTTAGGTGTGCGCAAATTGCGTGATTAATGAATTTCGCGCCAATATTCCTTGTTCAGGAAATAAACAAAAACAAACAGGAAGGCAAGAAAGATAAGAACATTTCGCCCAATTCTCTCACTATCCAAACGAGAAGGTTCACCTACATACGTCAAGAAATTAACGAGATCATAAATCATCGCATCGTATTCCTTTGGACTAAGTACGCCGGTTTCTGCGAATTCATTACAGCCACTTTGTTTAACGATATTTCCACTCAACGGATCCACGACTGGCTTCACACCAAACTCAGGCGCCTGCGCACATACACCTTGCAATTCAGCAAGCACATGAGGCATACCAACATCCTTAAAGACCGAATTATTCACCCCGTAAGGACGCTTGCTATCCGCATAAAACCCTCTTAGATAGCTGTATAGCCAGTCCGGACCTCTTAATCTGGCGCTCAACGTTAAATCAGGAGGCGGATTTCCAAACCATGTTTTTCCTTGATCCGAAGACATAGAAATAGTCATTAACTGACCAATTTTTACATCACCAAGCAACAAATTTTCCTCAAAGACATGATGAGGAATACCCAAGTCATCGGCAGCTCGCTCATAACGCGCGTACTGCATTGAGTGACAAGCAAAACAATAATTCATAAACGTTGCCAGACCGTTCTGCAAGGAAACCTGGTCTCTTATATTTGTGTCCACATGATCTAAAGGGACTTTTTCGCTCGCAGAGAAAGAAACGAGAGAAAATAGCGATAAAAAGATCGCACATAATAATTTATTCATCATCCTGTTACCCTCTCTGGAACCGGTTTTGTTTTTTCAATTCGAGTAAACCAGGGCATCAAAATGAAATAGGCAAAATAAACCACTGTCAAAATCCGCGCCCACATAGTTCTTTCTGGTGTTGCAACCACAACCCCCAGGTACCCCAATACGGCAAATGAAATCACTAACAACGCCAACGCAAGCTTGCTCATCCACCCCTTATATCTAATGGACTTTACAGGACTCTTATCCAGCCAGGGCAAGACAAACAATATAGCTATCGCTGCACCCATTACAACAACCCCAAGAAATGCATCCGGAACCGCTCTTAACATGGCGTAGAAAGGCGTAAAGTACCAGACAGGCGCTATATGGTCGGGTGTTTTCAGTGGATTCGCAGGTTCGAAGTTCGGCTTTTCAATGAAATAGCCTCCCATTTCAGGGAAGAAAAACACTACACCACAGAAAACAAACAGGAAGACTACAATACCCACCAGGTCATGCACACTGTAAAACGGATGAAATGGAATGCCATCTTTAGGTATACCGTTTTCATCTTTGTTTTTCTTGATCTCTATACCATCAGGATTATTCGAGCCTACCGTATGCAGAGCCAAAATATGCAATACAACCAAAGCCAGAATAACAATTGGCAGCGCCACTACATGCAAAGCAAAGAAACGGTTCAAGGTTATGCCTGAAATCAGATAATCACCCCTGATCCAAAGTGACAAATCATCTCCGATATAGGGGATCGCACCAAATAAGTTTACGATTACCTGAGCACCCCAGTAAGACATTTGCCCCCAAGGAAGCAAGTAACCCATGAATGCCTCTGCCATCAAAGCAAGGTAGATAGTCATTCCGAAGATCCAAATTAATTCTCTTGGCTTCTTATAAGAGCCATACATAAGGCCACGGAACATATGAAGGTAAACAACAATAAAAAATGCTGATGCGCCAGTGGAATGAAGATAGCGGAGCAACCAGCCATACTCTACATCGCGCATGATGTATTCAACGGATGCAAACGCACCCTCAGCACTTGGATTATAGCTCATGGTCAACCAGATACCTGTTAGTAACTGATTAACCAGAACAACCATTGAAAGCACACCAAATATATACCAAACGTTAAAGTTTTTGGGTGCATAATATTTACTCATATGATTTTCGAACGCTTCGACGATAGGGAGACGCTCATCAATCCACTTAATCAATTTTTGCATTAGCTTTGTACCTCGTCTTCACCTATGACCACGGTCTCATCATCAATATATCTGTAAGGGGGAATTTCAAGATTTTTTGGTGCAGGAACCCCTTTAAACACTCGACCCGCCAGATCGAATCGTGAGCCATGACATGGGCAGAAAAAGCCACCTACCCAGTTTTCATCAAACTCTTGCGGCTTCACTTCGGGCACAAACTGTGGAGAGCATCCCAGATGCGTACAAATTCCAACAATGATTGCAAACTCAGGCTTAGAGGCACGAAAAACGCCTTTAATATACTCTGGCTGTTGAGGATCTTTTGAATCTGGATCTCTTAAATCATCACCTAGCTTTTCGATATTATCGAGCATTTCCTGTGTACGTCGAATAACCCATACAGGCTTACCACGCCATTCGACAGTCATTCGCTGACCAGGCTCTAACTTACCAATAGAGGCCTTCACAGGCGCACCAGCCGCTTTGGCTTTAGCACTTGGATTCCAGGAAGCGACAAACGGAACTGCAGCTCCAATTACCCCCACCCCACCAACAACAGAGGTAGCTCCGATCAAAAATCGGCGTCGACCAGCATTCACTTCGCCATCACTCATACAGGCATCTCCCAAATACAACTACTAAGTAGTTTTAATTATCACGTATATTAACCAAATTTTGTCATTATCCGCTTTTTAGTAGATAGAATAGTAGTACTTTGATAAAGCGGACACAGTGTTTTCAAAAGTCAGAGATAGTAATTAAATTGCAGACTTGCTTCAACCGTTTTCATTAATTACAGATGAATTAGGTTTTTTAGCAAATAAAAAAAAACGCCTGACAACAAATGCTGGCAAGCGTTCCTTTTTTCTTGAAGAACTATCGTTTAGAGAACTGTGGCTTCTTACGCGCTTTACGCAAACCAACCTTCTTACGTTCTACAGCACGAGCGTCTCGAGTAACCCATCCCGCTTCACGCAATGGCGCTCTTAATGTCTCATCGTATTCAATCAGTGCTCTGGCAATACCATGACGAATAGCACCAGCCTGACCTGTTGTGCCACCACCTTTCACTGTAATTTTGAGATCAAATTTATCAGCAAGCTGAAGCAGTTCTAATGGCTGTCTAACTACCATTTGAGCTGTTTTACGACCAAAAAACTGATCCAGAGGGCGACCATTGACTTCGATATTGCCACCACCGGATTTAATAAAAACTCGCGCCGCAGAAGTTTTACGACGACCTGTACCATAGTTGTATGTTGTTGACATAATCGCCTTCCGTTAAATTTCTAAAGCTTGCGGTTGCTGAGCCGTATGTGGATGAGTATCACCCGCATATACTTTTAATTTTTTAAACATTTCACGTCCAAGAGGACCTTTTGGCAGCATGCCTTTAATTGCTATCTCCAGCACCTGCTCAGGCGCTTTCACTATCAGCTTTTCAAAGGAAATAGACTTTAAACCACCAATATAACCAGTATGCTTGTGATAAAACTTATCTGTTGTCTTCTTTCCGGTCACAGCAATTTTTTCTGCATTGACAACAACAATATAATCACCTGTATCAACATGAGGTGTATATTCCGGCTTATGCTTGCCCCTTAAACGGCTAGCAATTTCACTTGATAAGCGACCAAGTGTTTTGCCCGCTGCATCGACTACGTACCAGTCGCGTTTAACGCTTTCTGGTTTTGCACTTAACGTTTTCATTTATTCCGCCTTTTATGCTCTCTTGAGCCCAACAACCCTAAATATTATGTATCTATTTAGGCGTTTCACTATTTTCAGTATTAGTTGAGAGACGGGGCTGACCCACAAGCAATACTGATAATTTTTTAGGGCGCGAATTGTAATATAATTTTCCAGCCAATTGCCAGCCTTTTTGAAACTTTTTATTATGCAGTCATCGGCAAATTGAACAATTTACAACTTTCAGCCCAAAGTGAGTGTCGAATTTCTTCTTCAGACTCCTTCCTTATAGACAATAATTGCTTATAAACATCAAGAACATCTAATGGGCTGGCTTCATCTTTGGCAACCCCTTCAACGCGCATATCAGGGGAATCCGTCTCAAGAACAAGCGCTTCTAAAGGCGCTTTGGTTATTGCTTCCCGGGTTTTATTTGCGGAAGACCATGTGATGACCGGACCAACGCCAATTTTCATTCCACAGTGAACATAGCGCATCAACAACTCATAGCTACCTGAGAAGCCGTGCACAACGCCTCCCACTAATTTAACTTGCGCGATACATTGCAACACTGACTCAACACTCTTTCTAGAGTGAATAATCACAGGATAAGACCATTTTTCAGCCATTTTTAACTGCGCCTGAAAAAATGACATTTGTTTATCCATTAGCGGGCAAGTCCCATCCAGTCCTATTTCCCCAATAGCAACCAGTTTATTTCCGCCTCTATTTTGCTGAAGCATTTCTTCCATAATAGACAGATCACGTTCAGAGTGCTGCTCTATGAAATAAGGATGCAACCCCAGAGCCATGTAAAAATTGCTGTTAGACGCACAAAGATCCACGATGCCTGCGAACCTGTCTCGCGATACAGCGGGGATAACAATATAAGCTAACCCTATATTGCAGGACTTTTCGGTGATTTCACCCAGCCGATCATGGAGCAAATCAAAGTCCAGGTGACAATGTGTATCAATATACACTCAATGCTCTCTGGTTTTTCTGAATTTAATATCTGGATATCGCTCTTGTGCCAACTGCAAAATGACCATAGATGGTGCTATGTAAGTCAAAATATCACCGCCATCCAGTGCCAGATTATCATGACACTTCTTGGTAAAGTCTGAGAGTTTCACCTGGTTTGCTGACTCAACCCACCGCGCAGTCGCTACGGCAATAGGCTCATATATTGCCTCAACCTTATATTCAGACTTCAAGCGATGCACAACAACATCAAACTGCAATACACCCACCGCACCAACGATCAGATCGTTTGACCTAAGCGGTCTGAAAACCTGAACCGCCCCCTCTTCAGATAGCTGAATCAAACCTTTGTTCAGCTGCTTCATCTTCAATGGGTCTTTTAATCGGATGCGTCTGAATAATTCAGGTGCAAAGTTAGGAATCCCGGTAAAGTGTAACTCTTCGCCCTCTGTAAACGTGTCACCTATCTGGATTGTGCCATGATTATGCACCCCGATGATATCGCCGGCATACGCAAACTCGGCATGCTCTCGGTCCCCCGCCATAAACGTAACCGCATCCGATATTCTGACCTCCTTATTGATCCGGACATGCTTCAACTTCATGCCCTTCTGATAAGCGCCAGAACAGATGCGCATAAAAGCAATTCTATCTCTGTGCTGAGGATCCATATTCGCCTGAATTTTGAAAACAAAGCCGGTAAATGCTGATTCTTCAGCACTAACTATCCGTGATTTAGTTTCACGCGGCAAAGGAGCGGGTGCCCATGCAGTGAGCCCGTCAAGCATATGATCAACACCGAAATTACCTAAAGCCGTTCCAAAATATACAGGCGTAAGCTGACCGCTTAAAAACATATCCAAATCAAATTCATGAGAAGCACCTTTTACCAAATCAATCTGATCTTTGAGATCCTGAGCATAGCTCCCAATCTTCTGCTCAAGCTCAGGATTATCTATACCTTTGATTATCCTTCTTTCCTGTATTTTATGCCCTTGGCCAGTCTGATATAAGATAACTTCGTCTGTATATAAGTTATACACCCCCTTAAACTCCTTACCCATTCCAATGGGCCAGGTAATAGGAGCGCACGCGATATTCAAGACACTCTCAACCTCATCCAGCAACTCTATAGGGTCTCGAGTATCCCTATCCAGCTTATTCATAAATGTTATGATGGGCGTATCTCTTAAGCGGGTCACTTCCATCAACTTTACCGTACGCTCCTCTACACCCTTCGCAGCATCAATTACCATCAAACATGAGTCAACGGCTGTTAGCGTTCGATAAGTATCCTCTGAGAAATCTGCGTGACCAGGCGTATCCAACAAGTTCACCAGGCAATCATTGTAAGGAAACTGCATAACAGATGTGGTAACCGAAATACCACGCTCCTTTTCCATCTCCATCCAATCCGATTTAGCATGCTGACCACTTTTTTTACCTTTTACCGTACCCGCTTTTTGAATTGCATTACCAAATAACAGCACCTTTTCGGTAATTGTGGTTTTGCCCGCATCAGGGTGCGAGATAATGGCAAATGTTCTTCTACAGTTAATCTCTTCAACAAATTGAGACATCTAGACACGTTATCCTTTTATAGCTATATCACGATATAAATTAATTTGCCCATATCAGACAAACAGATCGACACAAAGATCAAGGGTCATCAGCATAGCATCCTCACGACCCTTTTCGCCCGGGTAGTAGTTCGGACGAATACCAACCTCATTAAATCCCTCAGAGAAATATAAGTTTATTGCCTGAATATTCGACACACGCACTTCCAGAAAAAACAGTCTTGAAAGTTTTTTTTTCGCCTTATCAATAACACATCGCAATAACATGCGACCAAAACCTTCTCCCTGACATTCTGGAGCAATACACAAATTCAACAAATGCGCCTCATCAAGTACATAACTAACGATGACATAGCCAACGATCTTCCCTTCGTGCAATAAAACACTGCACTCATCCTTAGAAGACAGACTTGTCTCAAACATCGACTTTGTCCATGGAAACGGATAGGCAGCCCGTTCAATACGCATCACATCCTGAAGGTGATCCATAGTCATCACTATCAGAGAGACATCTTCATCAAACCCAGATTTAAAATCAGTTTTCATTTCTGGGATAATCCTGATATTGCCTCCCAAAGCAATCGCTTCTTAACAGGCATTCCAAGTAATTCTGCTCCACTGACAGACAAACTAATGAAAGCACAATCTGACTCGTATTCCTTAGCCATACTAACAAGGCAAGACTCCAGCTCACTGAAGCTCTTCCCCAGATACAGCACGTATTTAATCTCTCTCCAATGTTTTTTACTAAGCCATAAACTTAACGCGCTTTCATAATAAGCTGACTGATGCATACGCATGGCCGAACTGGAAAATACAGGCCAAACCATGCGTTCAACATCTACTATTCCAAATTTGCCTGTATCGATAAATTTTAAAATTGAAACTAAAAGATCGTTTTCTAAGGCAAGATCTACCCCATCATGAGATTCACTTAAAATAAGTACTGTCCTAGACGCTTGCAACGCTAATGATAAACTTAACTGCCCGCCTTTTTGGGGCAACACTATAGGGATTCCGGGATCGACCCTTACATCCTTTTCAGCGTTAATAATCTGAGAGCCACCCTTACTGACTTTGTCGGCAGGAATTTCATCAGCGCGCTTAGCATCCCGAGCAACTGCAATTGGACGAAATTCAGTGTTTTTTAAACTGACATGCTCGCAACTATCTGACGAAACAGAAAGAAGCACACCTGGTGTTTTTGCAGCCCCAGGTAAATCAAATCGGCTATACCACTGCATCAAACCTAGTCGTTTTAAAGTTTGAGATCTCACCCAGCCAGCATTTTCTTTAGAATTCATCTGCGCATGTATCACTTGCTATACATCACCTTGAGGGTGCATTTTGGGTGATTGTTGGTGCATGATATTAAGCGCATGCAGATATGCTTTTGCAGAAGCAATCACAATATCTGTATCAGCACCCATTCCATTGACAATCCGACCAGCTTTTTCAAGCCTCACCGTCACTTCACCCTGAGCATCCGTTCCACTGGTGATATTATTTACCGAATATAACTGGAGGTTACAGCCAGAAGTAACTATTTTCTCTATAGCTTTAAACGTAGCATCAACCGGACCGCTCCCCGAGGCGCTTTCCGTGCATTCTGCATCATTTACCGTGATCGTCACTTTTGACACGGGTGTCACACCCGTTTCTGAACAAACAGACATACACACCAAAGCATAAACTTCTTTATCATCCAAGCCTTTGGTTGAGCTGACTAAGGCATGTAAATCTTCATCAAATATTTCATGCTTTTTATCTGCAAGATTTTTAAATGCCGCAAAGGCTTGATTCAACTCCGTTTCTGATTCTAAAGTAATGCCAAGCTCTTCAATACGTGACCTGAATGCATTCCTTCCTGAGTGCTTACCCAGCACAAGGCTATTTGTATTCCAGCCGACATCTTGCGCGCGCATTATTTCATAGGTTTCACGGTGCTTTAATATACCATCTTGATGTATGCCCGATTCATGAGCAAATGCATTAGCACCCACAATAGCCTTATTGGGCTGAACAGGAAAACCTGTTACAGTTGATACCAAGCGCGAACAGGAAACTATTTGTGTGGTATCAATACCCGTTGAAAGCTTAAAGAAATCAGAGCGTGTTTTAATTGCCATCACAATCTCTTCTAAAGACGCATTTCCTGCCCGCTCACCTAATCCATTAATTGTACATTCTACTTGCCGGGCACCATTTGTTACGGCAGACAATGAGTTCGCAACAGCCAAGCCAAGATCATTATGGCAATGAACCGAAAAAATCACTTTATCTGCACTTGGAATTGTATTCAGAAGCTTATGTATTGTCTGACCAAACTGATCAGGGATCGCATAACCGACCGTATCAGGAATATTAATAGTAGTAGCGCCTGCCTCAATGACTTTGTCTATTATACGACACAAAAATTCAAACTCTGAGCGACCCGCATCTTCACATGAAAATTCAACATCATCCGTAAACTGACGTGCATACTTAACCGCTCTGACTGCTTGCTCAATAACCGCCTCTGGCTCCATTTGAAGCTTATATTTCATATGAATGGGGGATGTCGCAATAAACGTGTGTATCCTTGATGCCTCGGCTGACTTAAGTGCGTCTGCAGCACACTTTATATCCTTTTCCAGTGCTCTTGATAAACTACACACTCTGGATTCTTTAATATTCTCAGCAATAGATTTAATTGCATCAAAATCACCTTCACTGGCAATCGCAAAGCCCGCTTCGATTACATCTACTTTTAACTTTTCCAAGGCACGAGCAATTCTTAGCTTTTCTGCCTTGGTCATTGAAGCACCAGGACTTTGTTCACCGTCCCGCAGAGTAGTATCAAAAATAACTAATTTTTGTTGCGATGACATTTAGTTAGTACTCCTAGTATTTATAGTTTTCTTCGGCTGATAAACAGGTTGCGCAATATTCTCAAAAACCAATAGTCACTTCAATGAACACATATATTATAGAAGATATTCAAAATGCGCCGTTTTTTAGGTAAGTCAATCTAGTTCCAGTTCAAATTTAAAAATTTCTTGATAAA
>JBFHPN010000034.1:0-10447 GCA_041592735.1 Oleiphilaceae bacterium
TATTGCCTTAGATAAGCATAGTTCAAACAAATAAACTGGGCCATTTAAATCCAGATATTTTTGTAATTTAGGGTGAAGCGCACCTAAATAGCCAACTGTTTCACCATTTTTTACAATTTTAGCACTCTGACCCGGGTGCAGCGCCGCGTGTTCAGCCCGTTCAAACACCACTGCAGCATCCATTGATAAGAGCAGACGCTCAACATCTGCCTTTGCATCGTAAAAATCGAGTTTTCTGGCTGGCACATTCCAGCCTTCTGGCTGTGCAGTACCTGCCAGCAATCCAGCCAGCATAGGTGTTTGGACGATTTCTCCGGAAATATGTTCAAACTTCAAACCGGTTTCGAAAAACTTCACTCGAGTTTGCTGACGATTCTGGTTATAGGATAAGGCTTTGAGCAAGCCCGTCCAGAGGCTGGTACGCATCACAGCGAGATCCGCCGAAATAGGATTGGCCAGCGCAATACCGGGCTGTTCAGGCGTGATCATTTCCTGCAGCGTTTGCTCTACAAAAGAATAGGTAATCGCTTCCTGATAACCCAAGCTAATCAGGCGATCAGCCAGAAAATCTTCTGAAACACTACTTTCATCATCCGGTTTGAGGCTGATTTCTCCTAGTGCAGCGGTTTTTGGAAGTTTATCATAGCCATAGACACGGCCGATTTCCTCGATCAGATCCGGCTCGATAGCGATATCGAAACGGTAACTGGGCACTTGAAAGGTCCAGCTGCTTTCATTTTTGTTCAGCAAGGTCAAGCCGAGACGGGTCAAAATATCTTCCACTTCGGTATCATCAATCTTTAAACCCAGCAACGATTGAATTTTCGCCTTTCGCAAGGTGACTGAAACCGTAGCAGGTATATCCGCTTTTGAGTCATAAACTGAAACCGGGCCAGCCTCACCGCCAACAATCTCAAGTAAGAGTCGGGTTGCTCTTTCGATCACTTTACGCTGAATCTGGTAGTCCACACCACGCTCAAAACGATGTGATGAATCTGTATGCAGCCCATATGATCTTGCTTTACCTGCCAGCGCCAAAGGTGCAAAAAAGGCGCATTCCAGAAAGATATTGCGGGTTTTTTCAGTAACACCTGAATGCTCGCCACCCATCACACCAGCGATCGCGAGCGGGGCGGCCTCATCCGCGATAATAAGGGTATCGGTTCGAAGCTGAATTTGCTGACCATCCAACAACGTCAACTGCTCACCTTCATCGGCATATCTGACCTTGATTGAACCTTGCAAGGTATCCATATCAAATGCATGCATTGGCTGACCGTATTCCAGAAGAACATAGTTGGTCACATCCACTGCGGCATCAATGCTTCTTAATCCACATCGACGCAACTTTTCTTGCAACCACTGCGGGCTTGGTCTGGTGAGATCCACATTTTTAATGACCCGCCCCAGATAAACCGGACAAGCCGAGGGTTCAACAACGTCGACCTTAAATGTCGCCTGATGAACTGCCTCAACAGCATCAATAACAGGCTCACTGACGGCACATTTATTGAGTACGCCGACTTCACGAGCCAGCCCGGCAATGGATAAACAATCACTGCGATTGGGCGTCAGATCGACCTCAATACAACGGTCATTCAAGCCCAGATAGTCGCGTATGCATTGTCCGGTGGGTGCGTCATCGGCCAGGATCATCAGACCATCTGATTGCTCTGCCAAGCCCAGTTCTGCTTCTGCACAGAGCATACCGAAGGATTCTACACCGCGTAATTTGGCTTTTTTGATTTTAAAGTTACCCGGAAGCAATGCATTCAGTTTGGCAAAGGGTACTTTGATACCCTGTTTTACATTAGCTGCGCCACAAACTACTTGAAACGTTTCATTGCCATCACTGACCTGACACACATTCAGCTTATCAGCATCGGGGTGTTGCTCAATACTTAGCACTTCACCAACGACGACACCATTGAAGTCGCCGGCCACGGCAGACACATCATCGACCTCAAGGCCTGCCATTGTAATTTGTGCCACTAAGGCATCGGTATCAATTGCGGGATTCACCCACTCTCTTAGCCACAGCTCGCTAAATTTCATCGCGTATCCACTTTATCTAAACTTGCTTAGTTAAATTGCTTTAAGAAACGCAGGTCGTTTTCAAAAAACATTCTTAAATCATTGACGCCATATCTAAGCATCGCCAACCGTTCAACACCCAAACCAAATGCAAAACCACTATATTTCTCAGGATCAATTCCGCTGGCTTCAAACACCTTCGGATGCACCATGCCACATCCCATCACTTCGAGCCATTTGATTTGGCCGTCTGCATCTCGACCCCATTCAATATCCACTTCTGCCGATGGCTCTGTGAAAGGGAAATACGATGGTCTGAAACGAACAGCAAGATCACGCTCAAAAAACACCTTAAGAAATGATTCAATGGTGGTTTTGAGATCTGCGAAGCTGACATTCTGCTCCACCAGCAAACCTTCTACCTGATGAAACATAGGTGTATGCGTCTGATCCGAATCGCAACGATAAACGCGACCGGGACAAATCATTCTAAAAGGAGGCTTACCAGCTTCCATGGTTCGCACTTGAACAGGAGAGGTGTGCGTTCTTAATAAGGTACTGGCATCAAAGTAGAAGGTATCGTGCATGGCACGAGCAGGATGATGGCCAGGAATATTCAAGGCTTCGAAATTGTGATAGTCATCTTCTATTTCCGGGCCAACTTCCACTGAATAACCGGCTTTGGAAAAGAACTGTTCGATCCTGCGCATGGTGCGGGTGACAGGATGTAAGCCCCCCCACTCAGTGCCTCGACCGGGCAAAGTAACATCAACGGCCTCACTTAACAGCTTGCTAGAAAGCTCAGCACTTTCCAGGGCTTCTTTTCGGGCGTTAAGCTTTTCCAGAACTGCATCTCTGGCTTCATTTATTTTGGCACCCGCTGCGGGACGTTCAGACGCATCAAGCTTACCCAGACTTTTAAGAAGCTGGGATATTTCACCTTTTTTACCAAGATAATCTACACGAACTTGTTCTAATTCATTTATTTTATCAGCAGCTTCAACTGCCTCTATGGCGCGCCGAACAAGTTGCTCAAGGTTTTCCATTACTGTGCTCCAAAAATAAAAATAGGGGGCAAGCTACCTCACCCCCTATCCAACTAACTCAATGCAATTAACTCATTTTCAGGTGAGTCTTAGCTCGCTAGTGCTGATTTGGCTTTCTCTACCACAACCGAGAATACAGCCGAATCGTTCATGGCCAGATCAGCCAATACTTTACGATCAATTTCAACGTTAGCTTTTTTCAAGCCAGCGATCAGACGGCTATACGATAATCCGTTTAATCGAGCACCCGCATTGATACGCGCAATCCACAGTCTGCGGAACTGACGCTTTCTTTGACGACGGTCACGATAGGCATATTGACCTGCTTTGATTACCGCTTGTTTAGCAACTCGGTAAATTCGGCTACGGGCACCATAGTAACCTTTGGCTTGCTTTAATACTTTTTTATGTCGGCGATTCGCCGTAACACCACGTTTGACGCGAGGCATAAGTGTCTCCTACTAGACGATATTATTCACTAAAAATTAGAAGGGTAATCAAATACGCAACATGCGTTTGATTGCGGCATTGTCAGACGCTGCAACTAATTTGCAACCACGTAACTGACGCTTACGCTTCGTAGATTTTTTAGTCAAAATATGACTGGTGAAAGATTGCTTATGTTTAAAACCATTCGCTGTCTTTTTAAAGCGTTTTGTAGCTCCGCTTTTAGCTTTCATTTTTGGCATAGTTACTCACTCCGCATTGGAAAAGTTAATGAAAATAGCAACCGCGCTACTTTCTCTTTTTCGGGGCTAAAACCATCATCATCTGACGGCCTTCGAGCTTTGGTCGCTGTTCGACAATTCCGTACTCTTGCAGGTCTGTTTCAACCCGCTCAAGCAACTTCATACCGATTTCCTGGTGCGCCATCTCCCTGCCGCGATAACGTATCGTTACCTTGGCTTTGTCCCCGGCTTCAAGGAAACGTATCAGGTTGCGTAGTTTTACCTGATAATCCCCTTCTTCCGTCCCTGGTCGTAATTTAATTTCTTTAACCTGAGTCTGCTTCTGTTTTTTCTTCTGGGCAGCCTTCTGTTTCTTTTCTTCGAATATTTTCTTGCCGTAATCCATGATTTTACACACAACCGGATCACTGCTAGCGATTTGTACTAAGTCTAAGCTTGCCTGAGCTGCTCTGGCCAGGGCATCTTCTATAGAAACAACGCCGACCTGCTCACCATTCTCATCAATTAATCGAACTTCTGTTGCTTCGATGTTTTCGTTAATCAATGCTTTTTTGGTTTTGACTGTTTGTGTATTACGCTTAATGTTTATTTCTCCACATTAATAAGCAAATAAACCAGCTGCTGCACTCGCGCTAGCTTTCATTATTTGCGGTACGACCTTTCATATCGTGGGCTTGTTTCAGGACGATTACTAGCTCGTCTAAAGACATAATACCCAGATCTTCACCTTTTCGGGTGCGAATGGCCACGGTATTAGTTTCAACTTCCTTATCACCAACAACAATAAGATAAGGAATTTTGTTAATTGTGTGCTCGCGAATTTTAAAGCCGATCTTCTCGTTTCTCAAGTCCAGATGTGCTCGATAACCCTCATCTTCAAGCTTTTTATGTAATTTTTTACAATAATCGGCTTGTTTATCGGTAATATTGAGAACCGCGACCTGTTCAGGTGCCAACCAGAACGGAAATGCGCCTTCATATTGCTCGATCAAAATACCAATAAAACGCTCAAACGAACCTAGCACTGCCCGATGTAACATGACCGGAACCTTACGTTCCTGATCTTCGGTCACATATTGCGCACCTAATCGGCCCGGCATTGAAAAATCAACCTGAATAGTACCACACTGCCAAACACGCCCCAGACAATCTTTCAACGAGAATTCAATTTTCGGCCCATAGAATGCGCCCTCGCCTGGCAATAACTGCCAATCCAGACCTTTTGCATTCAATGACTGCTCTAACGCAGCTTCTGCTTTATCCCAAACTTCATCTGAACCAACACGCTGCTCTGGTCGCGTAGACAGCTTATAAAGGATTTCAGTAAAGCCAAAGTCGGCATAGACTTCGTGCAACATATCAATAAAAGTAGAGACTTCTTGCTGAATTGACTCTTCAGCACAAAAAATATGGGCATCATCCTGCACAAAACCGCGAACACGCATGATGCCATGCAAGGCACCCGATGCCTCATTGCGATGACAAGAGCCAAATTCTGCCAAGCGAATCGGTAATTCCTTATAGCTTTTCAGCCCTTGGTTAAACACCTGGATATGACACGGGCAGTTCATGGGTTTAATTGCAAAATCAGAGTTTTCTGAATGCGTGGTGAACATGTGCTCACTGAACTTTTCCCAATGACCTGAACGCTCCCACAATGACCGTTCAACCACTTGGGGTGTTTTAATTTCCTGATAACCGTACTGGCGTTGCTTGGTGCGCATATACGCTTCTATCTGCTGATATATACGCCAGCCTTTATCGTGCCAGAACACCATACCTGGCGCTTCATCCTGCATATGAAACAGATCCAGCTTCTTACCAATCTTCCGATGGTCTCGCTTTTCAGCTTCCTGAAGACGCGTTAAATAGGCATTCAACTGCTTTTTGTCTGGCCAGGCCGTACCGTAAATACGCTGCAGCATTTTATTATTGGAGTCGCCGCGCCAGTACGCACCGGATATTCTCATTAACTTGAAATGCTGACAGAAGGACATGTTTGGAACATGAGGTCCGCGACACATATCAATATATTCTTCATGATGATAGAGACCCGGGGTATCGGATCGAGCTATATTTTCATCAAGTATTTGTATTTTATAAGGCTCTTCACGGGATGCAAAAACATCTCGTGCCTCTTGCCAGCTAACGGTTTTCTTGATGACTTCATAATTGGTTTTTGCCAGCTCCAGCATACGCGCTTCAAGTGCATGCATGTCTTCTTCGGTAAGCCGGTGCTCAAGATCGACATCGTAATAAAAGCCGTTTTCTATGGTGGGGCCTATCGCCATTTTCACATCGGGAAACAACTGCTTAAGCGCATGACCAACCAGATGCGCACAGGAATGACGCAGAATCTCAAGCCCTTCATCATCTTTTGCAGTGATAATACTCAGCGAGCAATCATCTGCAAGTAACTCACAGGCATCAACCAACTTACCATCAACCTTACCGGCAATCGTCGCTTTCGCCAGGCCGGGGCCAATATCTTTGGCCACATCCATGACCGTAACCGCTTGAGCGAAAGTGCGTTGACTACCATCAGGCAACGTTATAACTGGCATAGAAAACCTCGAATTTCAGTGGTGAACCTTACTAAAGATCACGTGAGATATATTTGACACATCATAATGCCGCGAAATCAAGCGCGAAATTTTATACAATCCCCATAAAAATTCATACCAGATTATCGAATTAATTTGAATCAGCCCCTATAAATAAAAAAAGCCCTGGGTAATTCCAGGGCTTTTAGTTTTCGGGCTTAATAAGCCCCGTGTTTTACTTGGCTAGCGCGGCTTCTCTGGCACGCTCTTTGGCCGCAATTTTATCTGGCCGAATCAGGAATCTGGCCAGCGCGGGTAACAACCACATACTGCCGACCATGTTCCACAAGAACATAAAGAACAAGAGTATGCCCATGTCTGCCTGAAACTTGATTGGCGAGAATATCCAGGTGAATACCCCGACACCTAAAGTAATACCGGTGAAGCAAACGGCTTTACCTGTGGTTCTCAAGGTTTGGAAATAGCCTTCCTGCAAAGCCATACCACTTCTCAACTTTGTTTCAAGCTGACTATAAATATAAATACCATAGTCAACACCTATCCCGACACCCAGGGCGATAACGGGTAGCGTTGCCACCTTGATACCTATACCCAGTTGCGCCATTAAGGCTTCAGCCAACACCGACGTTAACATCAGCGGTGTGACCACACAAATAACCGCCGCAACTGATCGGAAGGTAACCAGACACATAAAGGCGACCACCGAATACACAGCAATCAGCATGACATTCTTAGCCTGAGAAATAACTTCATTGGTCGCTGCTTCTACACCGGCATTACCTGCGGCTAGCAAAAAGGTATAGTTATCACTTGGGTATTCATTAATAAGCTCTTGCAGCGTATCGACTACCCTATTCAAGGTATCCGCTTCATGATCTTTCAAATAAATAATCAGCGGCGTCATACTGCAATCCGCATTGACCATTCCTGACGGAGCACGCTGGATAGACGAGTTAATAATCGATTCACTACGTGACAGTTCAAACCACTTTAAACTACCTTCATTCAGTGCTTTGGTCACCAGTTTGGAAACAGTTACCAGCGATGCTGTAGACTCAACCCCCGGGGTATTTTCCAATCGCCACATCACACGATCCATGACATCCATTACTTCATAGGTCGAACACATTTCTTTTGGTGTTTTCACCATGACTACCATGATATCGGAACTGGTACTGTAGTTACTGATAACAAAATCATTATCAAGGTTATAACGTGAATCAGGTCTTAACTCCGGAGCACCTTTATCCAGATCTCCTATTTTCAGATCTTTCTGATAGTAGAGACCAATGCCGCACCCAAGGATAGCGATTAATACAGAGATCGGTGCAACACTCGGATGCGCCATAAATGAAAGCACACGCCACTTTTTATCACCATGGTTTTCAACATATTTTGCATGCCTTAAACCACCCTTACTCAAACCGATATAAGAAATAATGACCGGATGCAGAACCAGGTTAGTGACAATAATCACCGCCACACCAACACCGGCAGCAACTGCCAGATCTTTGATGACATCTATTTGTATAAACAACAGTGTTAAGAAGCCGATCGCATCCGACAATAAGGCCAGAATACCAGGGCGAACCAAGGCTCTGAACGACAAGCGCGAACTCATCAAGGGGTTATAACCATGCGCTTGCTCAACTGCAATCTGATTGACTATTTGCACACCATGACTAATACCGATAGCAAACACCAGAAAGGGTACCAGAACCGAATAGGGGTCCAGGCCATAGCCGAGCAAATTCAGAATACCTAGCTGCCAGATGACCGCAACAATCGATGTGAATACCGGTACAATGGTACCTACAAAACAGCGAGAGTAGGCAAACAAGAACAGCAAGGTTAAGCCGATGGTCACTAAGGCGAACATGGCAATAGAACCAATACCCTCTATCAAATCACCGATTTTCTTGGCGAAACCGATGATATGGATGCTGATATTCGGGTTTTTTTCCTGATATTTCTGGCGTACTTTTTCTTCAAGCTGTCTTGAGAAGTCTTTATAGTCCAGTGCTTCGTTAGTCTCTGGATTGATTTCAAATAATGGAATGTAAACGACGGCGGACTTGAAGTTATCCGCAACAAGGCTGCCTACCTGGCCAGAGCGCAGGACGTTTTGCTTCAATTTGTTTAATGACTCCTGAGAACCGTCATAGCCATCCGGGATGACCGGCCCCCCCTGAAAACCATCTTCAGTCACTTCTACCCATCGAACGTTAGGCGTCCATAAAGATTTCATCGCCGAGCGATCAACACCTGGCAAATAAAACAACTCGTCGGTAATTTCGCTAAGTGTTTCCATGAATGACTTAGTGAAAATATCCCCCTCTTTCACCGCAACCGCAACGCGGATTGCGTTCCCCAGGTTTTCGAGATCGTTCCTGTTCTCCATCATATTGACGATGAAAGGATGCTCTAAAGGTATTAAGCGCTCAAATGACGCATCAGGCTTTATTTGCGCGGCATTAAAGCCGAGGAACGCCGTGATTAAAGCAAATATCGCCAAGATCACGGCACGGTTAGAAAATATAAGTCGCTCTGCTAAAGAGCCGGCACCAACCACCTTAAGGTGTTTATCATTTGTGCCTTGTTCTGGGTTTGACATCCATCAATCCTCTTAATTCCAGTGGTTTTCGATATTTAGTGTGGTAAATGGTTGGGGCTACTTCAACATCATGCCGGATGAACTGGCGAGATTCACCCCGCTTTCACCAACCAATGCGAGCGTTTTTTCATCAACAAAGACAGCCGATGTGTTACTCAAACGATCTTCACGAACAATTTCAGTAAATGATTTACCACCGTCCTTACTAAACAAGACAGTACCCGAGTTACCCACTATAGAGATATCGCCATTTTGATTGACTGTTGCAGACATCAGTGTACTTTCAGTCTCAGCGTCGATTTGAGTCCAGCTGTTACCGGAATCCTGCGAACGATATAAATGCCCCCTCAGACCAAACACCAGAACAACATTTCGTTCATTGGTACCGACGACACCAAACAGAGAACCACTATAAGGGCTTTCCAGCGCCTCCCACGATTCTCCACCATTTTTTGACCTAAACATCACACCCGCTTCACCTACCACGAAGATATCGCCATTCTTGATACGGTTAATGGCATTCAGGTGAAATCGATCAGGGTTTGGCAACCTGGGCCCATAATTTTCCCAGGTTTGTCCACCATCCTTAGTCTTGAAAAAGTAGCCATAAGCACCGACGGCAAAGCCTTCTGTTCGGCTACTGAAGAGCACATCCAGAAATGGTTTACTTGCACCGACCTCTGCATCCAGCCGAGCATCATCCAAGGCATAACTTGCTTCTTCCAACGCATACTCTATGTCTCCCATGGCGTCTTCCGAGGCAGTTTCCAACTTCAGTTTCAAATTTTCAACACGACGCTCAGCCTGGGTGATCACCATTCTGTTCGCTTGATTACCATCAAATTGGCTGACCCATGTCTTGCCACCATCAGTGGTATGCAAAATGACGCCTGAGTGACCCACTGCCCAGCCATAAGAATCATCTACAAAGCTGACTGCATTCAACAGCACAGAAACCGGCACATCCGCCTGGTTCCAGCTGTCACCTGTATCATCTGAATAAATGATGTGCCCGCGAACCCCTACACTCACCAAACGGCTGCCTGCTTTGGTAATATCAATCAAGAGGTTTTTCGGCGCCAACGATGATTTTACGGAAGGTGTTTGCAGCACATCTTCAACGGCCAGCGCCTGAGCACTCATTAAACTCGACCCGATTATTCCTATCAGCCCCAGTTTTAGTTTTTTAAATCGCATGTTCATGTATTAACCTTTAGTGTCTTTGCCAAACATCTGTTTGGACACCCTGTGTATCGGGTAATGAATGGGTTAGCCAAAAAAGACGTCCAATAGTTACCTGCCCAAACGTCTTAATGACGCAGGCTTGAAGTATCGGCTGTCAGGTATCTTGTTTTCGAACACTGGCGCGCTCTTTTCTTCCGAATACAAGCCATTCACACTGTAGCGTCTTGCCTGCAAGTCATGATAGGTATCTCCGCTTGACCATACACCTGGCAATTCGTAATAGTTTTTCAACAACGCAGTACTGACTCGCCATAA
>JBFHPN010000035.1:0-10379 GCA_041592735.1 Oleiphilaceae bacterium
CGAGCTGTTTCTCAAGTTTTATATCTGCAGAGACGGCCACTTTTTCGAGCGCATCACTCGCTTGCATGGGTGGTAGGCTGATATTCAATTGCGTGAGCAATTCTTTCAGTGAAAAAACGGGCAAATCTACATTTGCGTCTAAAGCGAGATCGTTTGAGTAGTTTGCGATGGCTACGTTGGCATTGATTCGTAGTTCATTAAAGATCAGTTTCAGCGTGTTAATGGAGACATTCTCGGTTTTGGTATTTGCTTTTATCTCAGTGGATAACGCGATTTTTATGGGCTCTTTACTGTACTGCGGCGCATTAATCTCAACGCTGTTTTTCAGTTCGGTGATGCTGAATACGCTCAGGTCTTTAGACATGCTGAGTAAGGCATCAAGTTCAGAGGAAACGTCGAGCTGATTTTTCTTTTCGCTGAGCGCAAAGTCCAGTGAGATGGGGAAGGGTTTGTCAAACGTAATATTTGAAAGCGTCAGGTTTAGTGGGTCGATGTTTAGCAGCAGTTCGTCTTTTTTGGATTCAAATTTGACGCCTGTATTGATCAGTTTAAACGACTCAACAAGAAAATTAAGACTGTTTTCCGGGCTTTCTTCAGCAGGTGCTTCCGGCTTGCTTTCGGGGCTTTTAGTGGTGTCTGCTTTGGCCGGTAACACATTACTCCAGTTATTTTCGGTTTCGCTGAATTGAATCAGGTTTAGCTTCAAACCATCCAGCAAAATGGTTTCAACTTTAGGTGCACCACTAAACAGAGACCAGAAATCGATGCTGGCTAGAATTCGATCTGCCGAGGCGAAGTCCTGCAAGGCTTGATCCTTTATGCTGATCTTATTGATATCGAGCCCTATGGGAATAATCGACCAGCTTAAGTTGCCCTCGATACTGAGTTGCAGGCCCGCGGCATTCCTGGCTTGTTCTTCTATGGCGGGTTTGAAGTCGTTGGCATCTTTGAACATAAAAACACCTGCGACCAGAAGCAGGCCCAGAAGCGGTAGACCCAGAACAACGAGAAGAATTATTTTTATGGCTTTATTCATAGTGGTTTCCTTTGCTCTTTGTATTGATTTCTTTTTGAGCGATCAGGATCAAACTGACGCTATCCTAACATGGCTTTTTGTTGCCTAACTGTTTATTATTCGCCTCAGTTTATAGAGGAACGTAATCTGTTAAAAGGCAAGTAAGCCCGGTTACAGAAAATATTTAATTTGGTTGTTCTTTTCAGGCATTGAAATGGAGACATTTCAGCCGCCTGGGAAGTGTTTTTCAGCTTTCTGAGTTTTCAGATACTTCAACTTAGTGTAATTCAGATAACAATAGTGAGGCAGGACATGACCGTTAAAGTCAATATTGAGATAGATCGTAAATTTTCCGTTTCAGCAGATAGTGATGCTGTATTTACTTTGCTGGCGGATGTGCCTGCTTCGGCAAGTCATTTTCCAAAAGTTGAAGCCTTAACGGATCTGGGTGGCAATAGTTTCCGTTGGGAAATGGAAAAAGTGGGTTTGGGCGATCATGCTATTCAAACCATTTACGCCTGTAACTATGTGCCAAATGATGCAGCTGGTGAGATTACCTGGCAGCCGATTAAAGGTGAAGGCAATGGCGTTGTTTCAGGCGCCTGGAAAATAGCGCCTTCTGCAAAAGGCACAGATATTCACTTTAAAACGTCTGCAGAATTAACCCTGCCCTTGCCGGGTTTGTTGAAACTGGCGATCAGTCCTGTTGTGAAGCATGAGTTTAATAGCATGGTTGATGAATACATTGATAATTTAAAAGGCGCGTTGTCTAAATAAAATAGACTTCCTGCCGGATTGAGTGACAACTCCTGGAGACATACATGGTGGCACGTACGGCCCAAGTTGAACGAAATACCCTGGAAACACAGATTAAGGTCAGTATTAATCTGGATGGCACAGGCAAGGCAAAATTTGATACTGGTGTGCCTTTTCTGGAGCACATGATGGATCAGATCTGTCGTCATGGTTTGATTGATATTGATGCGCACGCCAAGGGTGATTTGCATATTGATGATCATCACACGGTTGAAGATCTGGGTATTACGCTGGGTCAGGCATTTGCGAAAGCCGTGGGTGACAAAAAAGGGATTCGTCGTTATGGGCATGCCTATGTGCCGCTCGATGAGGCGCTTTCCAGAGTGGTGATCGACTTTTCAGGTCGCCCCGGCCTGGAAATGCATATTCCTTTTGTGAAAGGCTCTGTGGGCGGTTTTGATGTAGACCTGTTCTATGAGTTTTTTCAGGGCTTCGTGAATCATGCTCAGGTGACGCTGCATATTGATAACCTCAAGGGCAAGAATGCGCACCATCAGATTGAAACGGTTTTTAAAGCGTTTGGTCGTGCCTTGCGCATGGCGCTGGAACTGGATGATCGGATGGCGGGTATGATGCCTTCTACGAAAGGCACGCTATAGTTTGAGCTTGCCCCTCTGCGGCTGCTTTGCCAGGGGGGCAGGCATAAAACTGTGACCCTCCAAGCGTGTGTGGTCGTTTTTATAGCCTCGGTTTTCTGGGGTTTTTTATTTGAATGAGTTGATATCATGAATACGATTGCCATCATAGATTATGGTATGGGGAACCTTCATTCTGTGTCCAAGGCCTTTGAACATGTAGCGCCTGAAGCAAGCGTGTTGGTGACGTCAGATCCGGCAATTATTCGGGAAGCGGATAGGGTGGTTCTCCCCGGTGTTGGGGCCATGCGTGACTGTATGGCCGAAATGAAACGACTTGGCGTTGATGCCCTGGTTAAGGAAGTATCGGTCGATCGGCCATTTCTGGGTATTTGTGTTGGTATGCAGGCCCTGCTAGAGCGAAGTGAAGAAAATGGCGGGGTAGATAGCATAGGGCTATTTCCGGGCAAGGTGCTGTTTTATGGTGATGAGCTATATGAAGAGCAGGGGCCTGCTGGCCGGGAAAGGTTGAAAGTGCCGCATATGGGCTGGAATCAGGTGCATCAAAAAGCCGATCACCCCTTGTGGAGCAATATTCCGGATCAATCCCGTTTTTACTTTGTGCATAGCTATTATGTTTCGGCCGCATCCGACTTTGTTGTCGGAGAAACGCACTATGGTGTCAACATTGCCGCAGCCATAGCACGTGACTCGATTTTTGCCGTGCAGTTTCATCCGGAAAAAAGTCAGCATTCAGGCCTGCAATTATTGAAAAATTTCGCTCACTGGTCTGGCAAGGTCTAATGATTGTTCAACCATAGTTACGCTCGTTGAGCCTGTCGAAACGTGTTATCAACTAAAACTACCGTATAGGTTATGGCCCTTCGACAAGCTCATTGATTGTTCTAAGTTTTTTTAAAGTTTTTATTGGAGATGCCTGCATGGGCTTAGCTAAACGAATTATACCTTGCCTGGATGTGGATAATGGGCGTGTGGTAAAGGGTGTGCAATTTGTTGATATCCGTGATGCCGGTGACCCCGTAGAAATTGCAAAAAAATACGATGAGCAAGGGGCCGATGAAATTACCTTTCTGGATATCACTGCCAGCCATCAAGGCAGAGATACGATGGTTCACACGGTCGAGAAAATGGCCAGCCAGGTATTTATTCCCTTAACAGTAGGCGGTGGTATTCGTAAGGTTGAAGATATTCGCATTATGCTTAATGCAGGGGCTGATAAAGTTTCTATAAATACCGCAGCGGTGTTTAACCCTGAATTTGTTAAAGAAGCCGCGGAGCGTTTTGGTAGCCAATGCATCGTGGTCGCGATTGATGCGAAAAAAGTGAGTCTGCCTGGCGAGCCTGATCGCTGGGAAATTTTTACCCATGGTGGCCGAAAACCTACAGGGCTGGATGCCGTGCAATGGGCGGTTAAGATGGCTGCCTACGGTGCAGGTGAAATTTTGCTGACCAGCATGGATCAGGATGGTATGAAAAATGGTTTTGACCTGGGTGTAACGAAAGCGATTAGTGATGCAGTTTCGATTCCGGTTATTGCTTCCGGCGGGGTGGGTAATCTTCAACACCTGGCGGATGGTGTGACCTTGGGCGGAGCAGATGCCGTGTTAGCCGCAAGTATTTTTCACTTTGGTGATCACACCATTCAGGAAGCAAAAGCCCACATGGCAGCCTGTGGGATCGAGATGCGCTTCGATTGAGCTGACCTTCAGTTCTGCAGCGCTTCGCTTTGCTTCGTGTGTTCAGGTAAGTGTGAATATTCGGCAAGTCTTAATGCCTGTTGTGAATTCTTTTTTTGTGCCAGGACTTTCTCAAGATCCTCACCGGGGTGGCGAATTTGCCATATATTGCTAACGGTAGCGATGCTGAACCCTTTCTCATCCAGCCTGGAAAGTGCCAGGCTTAAATATTCAATGGTCTCCGGGTGTGGATGGCCAATCGCAATGGCCGTGCCTTTTTCTTCGGCTATCTCAAGTAATTTTAGGAATTGCCGCTGAATAAACTCTCTATCTTGAATGTGATCCAGAAAAATATCCCGGCTCAAATTAGGTATCTGAAGCTGTTCGGCCATATTTGCCGCTACTGAAAGCGAAGAGGTGCGGCTGTCGACAAAGTAAAATGGATGCTGGCTGACGATTTCCATCACCCATTTCATTACTTTCGGGTCTGTTGTCAATACGCTGCCCATGTGATTGTTCAGGCCAACCATATAATTGATCTTTTCGAAGCTCTGGATAAGCGTATGTTTGATCTCATATTCCGACATCGTCTTATTGAGACCCCCGTAACCTAACCCGAATCCCAGGCTGTTTTGCATGGGCGCATGCAACATGATTTCTTTGCCATGAAAATTGGCCATTTCAACCAGTCGATTGGTAAAGCGTCGGTTGGGTAAGAAGGATAGCGTCAGCGGGTAGGGCAGGTTGATCAGGGCAACGCCGGGCTCGTAGCTGTGGCCCATATCATCAATAATGATGGCGATCGTAGGCATTTGTTTCTGTTCGGCCTTACTGTGTATGCTGGTCAGTGCGGCCAGCATACACATTAAGGGCACAAGAGCTTGTGCAAGTGCCTTGGGGAAGCAGTGAGTGATGAGCCCGGTTCTGCAGTGCATGCTTAGTTTGCGCTACTTTCCCGGGTGACTTCATCAGACGATTCAGTCTTGTTAGCTGCCTTGTGTTTGTCCTTAAACTTGAGGATATCCAGCGCCTTAAGCAGATTCAGTGCTTCTTGTAACTGGAAGTCTTTGGCGAGCATTTGTTTTTGTTTCGCTTCTTCAGAGTCGTCCTCTTGCTGTTTAGTTTTGTTTTTCTTCTCTGTGGACTCGGTTTCGTTGCCATTGCTTAAATGGCCTGCCAGATCTGCTTCTTTAAACATGGTACTTTGTTTTTCATCGCTGAGTTTGGCGCGATTGACTTCAATATCCGGTACAATGCCCTGCGCCTGAATTGAGCGGCCATTCGGTGTGTAATAACGTGCTGTGGTCAGTTTTAAGCCATATTCTTCATCGATAGCCATGACATTCTGTACAGAGCCTTTACCAAAGCTTTGGGTACCCATAATCACCGCGCGATTATGATCTTGTAAGGCGCCGGCCAGAATTTCAGACGCCGAGGCGGAACCACCATCTATCAGCACGATAATCGGTACATCTTTGGCGCTGTCGCCCGGTTTGGCGCTATAACTTATTTCTGATGCTTTCGAACGGCCTTTGGTATAAACAATCAGACCTTCTTCGAGCAGTTGATCGGCGACATCCACAGCCGCCAGAAGCACGCCACCGGGATTGTTTCTCAAGTCTATGATGATGCCTGATAACGGAGAAGTCTGGGATTTAAGCTTTTCGAGGCCTTTGGCAAAATCACTGCCGGTTTGTGCCTGGAATTGAGTGATGCGGATGTACGCATATTTGTCATCAAGCGGGAGCGTTTTGATGCTGGTGACTTGAATGATGGCGCGGGTCAGGGTGATTTCTATGGGTTCACGTTCACCAGCTCTAACGATGGTAAGTTTTATGTCGGTACCGGCTTTACCCCGCATGGTATCTACCGCTTGATCAAGGCTCATGCCTTTCACCGGCGTTTCATCCAGTTTGATGATCAGATCGCCTGAAAGAATGCCGCCTTTTTGGGCCGGGGTGTCATCGATCGGCGCAATGACTTTGACAAAACCGTTTTCCATGCCGACTTCAATACCCACGCCGCCAAATGAGCCGGAGGTGTTTTCCTGAAGGTCGCTGAAGGCGCTCGGTTCAAGATAGGCTGAGTGAGGGTCCAGGCCGGATAACATGCCACGGATGGCATATTTTAATAAGGTCGCATCGTCAATTTCTTCGACATAATCATTTTTGATTTTACCGAAAATATCGGTGAACTTTCTTAAGTCATCCAGGGGCAATGCACCGGCATCTGTGAAGGTGGCATTGTCTGCTTCTGGGGCGAGATTCAGGCCATTTTGGGTAGCGGATTCAAGATCCGGGTTAAGCAACAACTCATCTGCCAGCAGAGAGCCGGTGTTTATAAGGGTGCCTGTGAGTAAAATACTGAGGCTCAAAGTGCGTGCTAAAAAAGGCTTGGCACGTTTGCTTTCGCTGCCAACTGACGCCTGGCTGAACAATGCTTTCATTAAACTATCCCGGGATGTTATTTGCGTAACCACTGATGTGGGTTAAGTGGCTTTCCGTTTTTTCTGATTTCAAAGTATAGCCCTGATTCCGGGTTTGTTGAGCTTTGTGACGAAACGGCAATTGTTTCTCCCGCTCTGACCCAGTCACCTGTCTCTTTCATGAGACTTTTATTATTGCCGTAAAGGCTCATGTATTGCTCGCCATGATCAATGATGATCAACAAGCCAAAACCGCGAATCCAGTTGGAAAAAATCACTCTGCCAGAATAAATCGCCATAACGGGATCATTGTCTCGGGTGTTGAACCGCACACCATGCTGAGTGAGCTTTCCGTTTGCTATCTTGTCACCAAATTCTGATCGTACTTTAGCATGGCTCGGCCAGGGAAGTTTAGACTTTTGTTTCGAAAATGGGCCTGAATCATTCGGGAATTTTTGTTTGAGCGCAGCAGCTTCAAGCTCTTTGATCAGGGTTTCAATGCGTTTTTGGTCTGCCTGCAGTTTTCCCAACTCTTGTTGATTGCTTTGAATGCTTTGTTGAAGCTGGCTTAAGAGGCCTTGTTTCTTCTGAAGCTGGGTCGCCAGCTTTTGCTGTTGCCCCTCCAAACCTTGCTTTTTCTCTTGAAGTTCCTGTGTTTTGTTTGCGATGCTTTGCTCTGTTGCCCGAACCTTTGTTAATAAGGTTTGCAGGCTGGCTATCTTTTGTGTTCTGGCATCTTTAATGGCAGAAAAATAATACATGATTCTTCCCAGATCCTGCGGGTTATCGGTGTTGAGCAGTAATTTCAGCTGCGCATTTTCTTCTTGCAGGTAAGTGATTTGTATCTGTTTTTCCAGTTGACGGCGTTGTTTATCCAGTGCTGCGCGGTGGGATTTTTGTTCCTTCCTTAAGTCGCGAAGCTCCGTTTCGTTTCGGCTGATCTGTTGTTCGGTTTGCCGAATCTGCTTGCTTAGCGCATTAATACTTAGTTCGACTTGTTTGAGTTCCTTATTTAAGGCATTTTTTTGACCGTCTGCCTGTGTTAGCCACTGGGTGACTTTTTGGATACCCGTTTTGATTTTACTTAAGGTGTCTTCCGAAGCCTCCTGTGTGGCTGTTTCGGCTGTGTTTTGGGCATAGGCCGTGCCTGGCTGGAAAAGGGCTAAACAAAGGGAAAGAGTGAGTAGCAGGCAAAGGTATGGCCCAGCTTTCTGCTGTGGGCGCTTGGGTTCTAGGTGTTGATGTCCGGAGCGTTTCATTCTTTCTTCTTTTGTTATCCACGGGGCCATTCATCAGTGTGTCGTGTCGGTCATCGGAATGGAAAAGATAACCGAAGCAACTAAGCAGCGCCCTGAAAAGAGCGCTGCAAGCGCTTGTTGAGATAGCTGTTAGCGTTTGATCAGTGATTGTCCGGTCATTTCATGGGGTATGGCAAGTGACATCAAATCCAGCAGAGAAGGGGCGACATCACTTAACTTGCCATTTTCTTCCAGCGTTATCGATTGCTCTCCGACATAAACCAAAGGAACCGGCAGCGTGGTATGTGAGGTGTGCGCTTGCCCTGATGAGGGATCATTCATTTGTTCTGCATTACCATGATCTGCGGTGATCAGGCATTGGCCGCCGGTCTTACGTAAGGCGGATATGACGCGTTCCAGACAATTATCCAGGCACTCGGCCGCTTTCTTGGCAGCTTCAAGTTTACCTGTGTGGCCAACCATATCCCCATTGGCATAATTGCATACGATAAGATCGAAACGGCCGCTTTCAATCGCCTCTACCAGTTTGTCTGTTACTTCAGGCGCACTCATCTCAGGTTTCAAATCATAGGTGGCAACGTCCGGTGAGGGAATAAGTATGCGGGTTTCGCCATCGAATTCCGCTTCCCGGCCGCCGCTGAAGAAAAAGGTTACGTGGGCATATTTTTCCGTTTCGGCAATCCGTAGCTGGGTTTTATTCAATTTGGCCATGTATTCGCCGATTGAATTTTCCAGGGTGGAGGGTGGATAGGCGCAACTGGTTTTGATGTCATCGGCATATTCGGTGAGCATGACGAAATCGCTTAATGCCGGTGTTTTTTTGCGGGCGAAATCGGTAAAGCCACTCTCTACAAAACAGCGAGTTAATTCACGGGCGCGATCTGCCCTGAAGTTCATGAATATGACGGAATCACCATCGTTTATTGTTGCCGGGGCATCGCTATCTGTTTTGATCGATGTGGCTGCCACAAATTCATCGTTCTCGTCTCGTTTGTAGGCAGCTTCCAGAGCGGACAAGGGGTCCGGATAGGAATAGCTGCTTTCACCGAGGGTGAGCAGGTTGTAGGCTTTCTCTACCCGATCCCAGCGGTTGTCTCGGTCCATGGCGAAATAGCGCCCGATGAGGCTGGCTATACGCCCTGCGTTGAGGGCTTTTAATTGAGCATCAATCTTGGCTAAGGACGCTTCAGCACTTCTGGGTGGGGTGTCCCGGCCGTCTAGAAATGCATGTACAAAGATTTTGCGAGCACCACGTTCTGCCGCCATATTGATCATAGCTTCTATATGATCTTCATGGCTATGTACGCCGCCCGGAGATAGCAGCCCCATAATATGCACCGCCGCATCGTTTGCTGTGGCTTTATCGATGGCAGCGCTGAGTACCGGATTATCGTTAAAGCTTCCATCTTCAATATCCTTGGTGATGCGGGTAAAGCTTTGGTAGACGATGCGGCCAGCGCCAAGATTCATGTGCCCGACTTCCGAATTACCCATTTGACCTTCTGGCAAACCAACGGCCATGCCGGAGGTATGGATCAGGGTGTGTGGCTGTTCCTGCCAGAGTTTATCCCAGAAAGGTGTGTTGGCTTGTTTGATGGCGTTCGATTCCAGCTCTTCCCGATGGCCCCAGCCATCCAAAATTATCAGTGCCGTAGTGGGTGTGCGCATGCCTGTGGTAACTCCTCTCCAGAAGATAATGCCTGTTTCTGATGATAACGGGGCGCCGCTTGCGTTGATGGGGCGCCCGGACGGGTAAATAAGTGCACAATTTTAACGTGTATTGCCGGTGTTGGCGAATCTCCATTGCAAAAACTTTTTTCTGTTATGAGGGGGAGAGTGGTTGGAAGCGGGTATTGGTTGTGGTGGCTTGGCGCCCGTGTGTATAATGCGCGACTCAATATTTGCTGTGCGGTGAGAAAAGAATGGATCGTTTATTTGAATTTATCGGTAATCACATTGAATTATCGGCCTTGTTCTTCGCGTTGTTAATGGCGCTATGGTTTACTGAGAAATCACGTGCCGGTAAAGCAGTTAGCCCACAGACAGCAACCCTGATGATGAATAAAGATGAAGCCGTTATCGTCGATATTCGTGAGAAAAAAGAATATTCAGAGGGGCGAATTACCGGTTCGATTCATATCCCTTTTGATAGCTTGAAAGAGCGTTCGGTTGAACTTAAAAAGTATCAGGATAAACAAATTGTGTTGGTCGACAAAATGGGTCAGCATTCTGGTATGGCCGCCAAGCTGCTAAAAACAGAAGGATTTGAGAATATTCTCAGAATGTCTGGTGGAATTACGGAATGGAAGTCATCTAACCTGCCTTTGATTAAAAAATAATTGGGGGCGTCATGACACAACCGGCGATCAGGCTCTATTCATCACAATTCTGCCCTTTCTGTTTCAGAGCAAAAGCTATCCTTCAGCAAAAAGGGGCTGACTTTACAGAACTGAATGTGGATGGGAATCCTGCATTACGACAGCAGATGATTCAAGAATCCGGAAGACATACCGTACCGCAAATCTGGATTGGCCAGAAGCATGTAGGCGGCTGTGATGATCTGATGGCGCTGGATCGTGCTGGTGAGCTCGA